>JBFIJP010000017.1:0-19621 GCA_041600695.1 Thermoplasmatota archaeon
CTGTTTGCGACGTATTTCACGTTCAAGGGCCAGGCGAGCCACTGGCCGGACAGCAATGTCCACCTGCCGATCCTGAAGACGGGTATCTTCAGCCTGTTCCTGTTCGCGTCGTCCGCGACGATCCACAAGGCTGAGGGCTTCCTGGCTGCGGGCAACCAGAAGGGCTTCCAGAACTGGTGGCTCGGCACGATCGTGCTGGGCGCCATCTTCCTGGCCGGCCAGGTGTGGGAGTACGTGACGCTGATCGGTGAAGGGCAGGGCCTGACGGCTGGCCAGTTCATGACGACCTTCTACTTCATCACCGGCACCCATGGTCTGCACGTTTTCGGCGGCATGGTCTACCTGATCATCGTCCTAGTCCGGTCGTACAAGGGTCAATTCGACGAGAAGCGGCACGTGGCGCCCCAGACGGCGGCCATGTACTGGCACTTCGTGGACCTGGTGTGGGTCATCGTGTTCTCGGTGCTCTACATCATCCCGTGGATGGGAGGAGCGTTCTCGGGTGGCCACGCCTAGTCCGGAGATCCTAGACGAGCGGGGCGAGGAGCAGCGCAACGTCCGCAACCTGATTCGTTGGGTCGCGGGCTTCGTTGCGTGGCCGGCCCTGTCGGGCGCCATCGCCATGGCGCTGTTCGATTTCCAGGAGCACGTGGTTCATTCGACGGCGACCATGATTATCGGCGGCGCTGCACTCGTGGTGTTCGTGCGCGCCCAGCGCCTGGCCGAGCACTTCGTCCCCACGGGGCCGGCGTAGCGGCTTCATGGCATCGCGGGCCGCGCCGAGCAACCGCGGGCCCGCCGCTGGGGCCTCCCGACGACCCGGCCTGGCCGTTGCGTTCGAGGGTGCGGTTACGGGGCTGGTGTCGTGGAGCGTCGCTCGGCGCCGACTGGTCCTGACGATGTTCCTGCTCGCCGGCCTGGTTGCCATTCCGGGCGTGTTGCGCCTGGAGGTCCACAACCGCATGACCGAGTGGGTCGACCCGGACGATCCGGGGCCTGCCGCGTTCATGGAGGGCATTGAGGCTCTGCCGGGGATTGTCAACTTCGAGCGGGTTCTGCTGACGTACGAGGGGTCAGACCCGGATGGCCTGATGGCGCCGGCGAGCCTGCGGGACCAGGAGCGCTTGCAGGATTTGGTGCTTGGCCGGCTGCCCGGGGGCGCGGTGGTGATGAGCCCGGCGCGAATCGTCCAGTTGACCGCCTATGAACTGGCGGTGGCTCGGGGGGAACAGCCGGAGGACGCACGGCTGCCGGAGCGCGACGAGGAGTTGGATTTGGCCATTCGCGCCGCTCGGCAGACGCAGGGGCCGGTTCTGGGGTACCTGTTGGCCGACAATGGCCGCCTCGGAACACTGGCGTTCACGTTTGACGCGGCCCCGTTTTCGCTGGAGGCGAGCGTTCAGGGCGGAGTGCTGAGCGACGCGGTGGTTGCGGCGTTCGCCGAGGGTGGCTTCAGGACCTTGTCGGCCGAGCACGCTGAGCCGCTTGGGGTGGCTTCGGTCAACGCGCACATCAATGATATCCTCAGCCGCGACCTGGTGCTGTTGGGGGCGCTCGGCCTGGCTCTGGTGTTCGTGCTGCTGTGGGCGGCGGCCCGTCGGCTGAGCGCAGTCGTGGGCGGTTTCGTCAGCCTCCTTTTGGGCCTGGTCCTGACGCTGGGCACGCTGGGCTGGCTGGGCATTCCGTTCAATCTCCTGAATCTCCCCGTTTTGCCTCTCATCATGGGCAACGGCATCGATTACTCCATCCATGTGCTGGCGGAGGCCGGGGATGGCCGGCGGCGTTTCGGTAAGGGTCTTGGCCGGCACCTGGGCCGTTCGCTGGGGGTTCCCGTCGTGCTGGTGACCCTGACGACCGTAATCGGTCTGGGAACTCTCGCGTTCTCCAGTTCGCCGTACCTGGGCCAGATGGGCTTGCTGTCCGGTGCCGCCATAGCCCTCATCGCGTTCCTGTCGTTGACGTTTTTGCCGGCGTACCTGGCCACCTTCGACGGCGGGCGCAGCGGCAACAGCGGCAACAGCGGCAAGAGCGGCGACCGCGACCGCGACGGCCGCAGCGGGGGGACCAGGCGCCGGTGGACGAAGCGGTGGGCGCCGGCGCCGTTCCTGGCGGCTGGCCGCTTTGGTCGCCGCAGACCCCTCCTGCTCGCGGCACTGGTGGTCCTCCCAGCGGCGGCGGGCGCGTGGGCGTTTGCCACGATGGACTACGAGGTGGACCTGTTGTCCGGGTCGCTGCCGGCCGACGACCCGCTCATCGTGAACCAGCGCATCTTCGAGGAGGAGTTTGCCACCGACAACGCGTGGTTCATCCACTTCTCGGGCAACGTGGTCTCGGAGGAATCCTGGGCGTTCCAGGACCGCTTGGTCGATATCCTGGCCGACCAGGGCCTCATTGCGTCGGCCAACGAGAGCTTCACGCTGCCCGACCTGGCTCGGGGCCACCACCGGCAGCGTTCGGTGCCTGGCGGCCTGGGGGCCATCCTTCCCGATCCCGTTGGCCCTGCGGTGACGCCCCCGGCGACGCCGGACGAGATGGTCGACGGCCTTGCCGCCGAGGAGCCGTACAAGCCGCTGCTGGGAATCCTGGCGGACGCCGAGCGCCGGGTGGGCGCACTGTACCTACTGCCTCCTGAAGCGGACCGCGCGGTCGCCACGACCGACCGGCAACGCGACGAATTCGTCGCCGCCGTGGCTGCCGCCCAGCCACCCGAGGACATGGATGTCCAGGTTTACTCGTTCAAGTTGCTGGCGCGGGACTTCATGGGCGAAAGCCAGGCGAGCCTGCAAATCCTCTACGTGGTCAGCCTGGCATCAACGCTGGCCCTGTTTTACCTCGCCACCCACGACCGGCGGGCCACCCTCATCGTCGCCCTGCCGGTTTTCCTCAGCAGCCTGTGGTGGTTCGGTCTGCTCAAGTTGAGCCTAGGCTCCATCGGCGTGTACCAACTCATCAGCCTGGTGTTCATCACCAGCATCGGCAGCGACTACGCCGCCTACCTCGTGTACAAATACCGCGACACGGGCGACTGGGAAGGCACGCTGCGCGGCACCGGTCGCGCGGTCCTCTTCTCGGCGCTCACCGACGCCGGCGCATTCCTGGTGTTCAGCCTGACCAGCGTGCGCAGCGGCGGCGACATGCTGCTGGGGGCGGCCCTGGCGATCATGGCCATCCTGGGCGCGACGCTGGCCGTGGTGCCGGCGCTGCTGCACCGGGTCCGGGGGCGGGTCGCCGCCACCCCGGCCGGCGAAGGCAGAGGCAGCAGTTGAGCGGCTGGATTGGCGCCGACGGAGACCGTAACGCTGAGGCCAACAGGGCAAGCAACTCCTTCAATTGCTTGCTTCATCCACCGGCGGAGATGAAGATCATGCGTGCCCTCCTTGCCACTGTCCTGCTTGTCACCACGTCGCTTGCCGCTCCCGCCAGCGCCGACCCCCTGGCGGTCGACTTGGGGCCCTTCCAGTCGTGGGTACCCTCCGCCGAGGCCGGGAAAGACGCCGAGGGCTACCCGGACGCCTCCCTTGAGGGGCTGACGTTTGGCCCCTGCGGTTGCAATTGCCCCGTCGTGGGCGCAGGCGCCGCGTTGGCCGCGGCGGGCCAGCGCATCCGTTTCTTCGGCGCAACGGCCCTTGTCATCTGTGGCGTCTTGTACGATGTTGAAGTTGACTCTGGCGCCCTCAACCAATCGGCGGGACCGTCCATCACGCCCCGCATCTACGTTTACCCGGGCGGCACCAACATCCCCGACCCGCGCGATGTCATTGCGGTCACGCTACCAGGAATGCCTCCGCTGCCGTAGCAGTGGGCAGCTAGGAAATGGCAGGAAGGCGGACGAAGCCGGCGGGCCGCCGGTGCGCGGGCAATCGCGAGGTGACACGACTTGGCCCGCTGCCAGGGCTTTTGCCGGAGAAAGAGCTACAAAGATAGCGAATCTTCCCCGCAATGTGATCAATATGCTTCGCGCCACGTTTACCACCGCCCTGCTTGCCCTCACGTTCCTGGCCGCGCCCGCCAGCGCCGACCACCTGGGGCTAGGCCCCGGGCCATTCCAGCTGGGGGTCCCATCCGTTGACGCACGTCAAGGATCCGATGGCTACCCAGACGCTTCCGTCGAGGGCCTTGCCTTGGGCCAGTGCATGTGCAACTGCCCCATCGTGGGCGGAGGGGTCGGCGTGGCTGCGGCTGGCCAGCGTGTCAGTTTCTTCGCCGCTTCCGCCCTGGTTGTGTGCGGCGTCCTGTACGACATCGGCGTTGACTCCGGCGCGTTCAACCACTCGGCGGATCCGTCGATTACGCCCCGAGTCGTTGTTTACCTGGGAGGCAGCGACATTTCCGACCCGCGCGACATGATTACTGTGACAATGCCCGGAGTGCGTCCGCTGCCATAGTCGCTGGGAAGCTGAGAAAAGGTAGGAAAAAGGATGAAGCTGGCGGGCACGCGGTGCGCAGGCCCGCCGCCACACGCGGATGTTACTCGAAGAACGCAGCGTTGCCTTCGATGGCGGCCTTCTCGTCGTCCGGGACCTCGTCGTCCGGGTAGATGGCGTTCACCGGGCACACTGGCTCGCAGGCGCCGCAGTCGATGCACTCGTCCGGGTTGATGTACAACTGCTCGGCGTCGGCGAAGGACTTCTTGAAGTCGCCATCGGAGTCACCCTCATGGGGGTGAATGCAGTCGACGGGGCAAACGTCGACACAGCTGGCGTCCTTGGTGCCCACGCAGGCGCTGGTGATGACCCGAGTCATAGAGATACGCTCAGGCCGGGTATCCTGGATGTGTCTACATAACGCTTGGTGATTCGGGCGGACTAAATTGTAGGGCGAAGAGCACAGCTTAACGAGCAGCTTCAGGGCAACAAGTACCGCTCCAGCCGGCTGTTCTTGGCGCCGCTGCCCGGCCACACGAGAAATTCGAAGACATTCTCCGAGGACAGGTAGCGCAATTCCACCTGCCATCTCTTGTGGTAGTTCAGCGGCGAACGGGTCAGATTGGCGTACACGTCGCCGTGGCCTACCAGAGTCCGCTTGATGTTGAAAGTCTGGTTTAGGTTCCTGCCTGGTTCGGAAAACTGATGGTCCCAAGGGTCCCCGCCAAACGGCTCCATGTCAGCGCTGCGCAGAGACACTCGCATCCCGTTGATGGATGCGGCATCGCCATGGAGGGTGATTCGCCACGATTCGTTGCGCGGGCTGCCGTCGGGAACGACGCACAACGCGGAGGTGTACGCCTGAGAGCGGTGGGCGTCTGACCGCGCCCGCTCGTTGGGCCAGCAGGGCCTTGGCGGATCCCCCGGCCCAGTCCAGGGCTCGCGTGGGGCGCTCGCATCGGGCAGGAGGTCGTGGTCGGAAGGAGCCGCGCAGCCGATGATGGTGCCGGTAAGCAAGACGGCGATCGCCGCCCAGGGCCGCCACTTCACGCACCGGGCGTGCATGTCTGCCGGAAAAGGCTAGGCGTCTCTTTGGCCCGATACGTGACTTTGGGGCGCACGCCCGCCAGCGCCTGGAGATTCCCGCCCAGGGCCGCCTGGCTGTTAGGGAGTCGCCGGGCGCATCGGGGGCTGACGAAAGCCCCAAGACACCCGGTCCGCTGGCTTGCAGGTGGTGTGGGTCCCATCGGGTTGGCAGTGGTTTCCCTTCCTCGCCGCCGTCTGGGTAGCGTACGAGGTCCTGCGCGCGATCGTCGTGGGATTCGCCAAGCGCCGGTTCGAGCAGCAGGTGAACCGGTTCATCCGCGAGCACCGCATCCCGACAGACCACTTCCGGCACACCCACCGCATCGTCGTGAAGGAGCAGGTGTTGGCGGAGCCAGAGCTCGTAGCGGCCATGGCCGAACGGGCCCGCGCCGAAGGCACCAACCTGGTGGACGTGCGGGACAAGGTAAGGGGCTGGCTGGACGAGATCGTGCCCCAGTTCAACTTGTTTGCCTACTACAAACTCGGTTACGCGGTGGCGCGTAGCGTCGTGTACTCCATCTACAACGTGCGCTTCGACGAGGCGAGCCTCAAGCGCGCCCAGGCGCAGATTCCCGAGGGCGCGGCCGTGGTCTACGTCTCCAACCACCGCAGCAACGCCGACTTCGTCGTCACGGGCTTCATGCTGTCCAAGAGCATCCAGATCAGTTACGCCGTGGGCGAGTGGGCCCGCGTGTGGCCACTGGAAAACCTGTTTCGAAGCTTCGGCTCCTATTTCGTGCGCCGCGGCGAGAAGGACCCCCTGTACCACAAGACGCTGGAGACGTACGTCCAACTCATCACGAAGCAGGCGGTCACCCAGGCCATGTTCCCCGAGGGGGGCCTGAGCCGCGACGGCGCCCTGCGGCCGGTCAAGCTGGGCTTGCTCGACTACATGGCCCGCGCCAAGCTCGACCCCAATTTCCAGAAGCCCCTCGTTTTCGTTCCATTGGGCATCAATTTCGACCGCGTCTTCGAGGACGAGAACCTCATCCGCGAAGCGGCGGGGGTTCGGCCGCCCCGCCGGACGGCGGTCCAGAAGGTCCGGCGCGTGTTCAGCCTGCTCGGCAAGACCTTCGTCGGCATCCCCCTCAACGTGGGCCGATTCTTTGCCAAGCGCCTGAAGAAGCACGGCGTGTGCGCCATCCACTTCGGCCAACCCATTTCGCTGGACGACTGGCTTGCCGACGCAGGGGGCCTCGATGCCCTCGCGGAGCCAGACCGCAAGACGCGCCAGGAGACGCTGCGGCCGTTTGCCGAGGAGCTACTGGCCCGCATCGGGCGCAACGTGCCCGTCACCCCCGTGCCCCTGGCATGTGCCGCTGCCGTCGGCCTCGGCCCCGACCGCATGGCCGCTGGCGTCGACAGGGGCGACATGATCCTGGCCCTGCGGCGGGCCACCGACCAATTGCAACGGGCGGACGCGCCGTTCTTCACCGGCAGCCCGTACGTACGTCGAGAGGAGCAGCGGCGGGAATTGGGCCAGCGTATCCGCGGCCGCGAAGACCTGGTTCACGTCGCCCTCGAAATGGGGGAGACGGAGGATTTGGACGAGATCCTGGACCGGGCGCTCGACGTGCTTGAGAAGCGACGCATCCTGTACCGTGACGGCGAGTTGTACCGGAGCGCGCCCGGCCGCTGGCCACTGGTTCTGTACTACGCCAACAGCCTGGGCGGCCACGACGGGTCGCCCCGCACCCGCGCGCCCGAGCTTGAAACCGCCTGACGTTCACCGGCGGCGGCCGGGCCTTCACCCCACCACGAGCTGGGTAACCAAACCAAAGCGGCCACCCAACGACGCCGCCTGGATCGCCGGCTCTTCACATCCCACCACCGAGTAGAAATGAGCCCCAACGCGGGCCGTCCGCTCCGACAGGGTCGCGTCCGGCCCCTGCGCGTAGGCTTGATAACCGATGAGCCACGACGGATTGGGGGCTAGGCACGGGCTCTGGCCGGGTATGTTAACGGCGCCGATGTTCGGCACCCGGAGCCCGAAGGGCGGGCCGCCGGCGTTTCCGGAGGTTTCCTCATAGCTTGCGACCGAGCCCGTCGTGCCGTGCACCGTCACCGTGGCGATCGATGTACCGGCTTCGCTGGCCAGGCTGATCACCCATTCGTCCTCTGGCTGATCGGCCAAGCCAGCGTAGCTGGCCGTTTGGACCCACCACACCCCACGATCGATGAAATTGGCTACCCGGTAGTCGTCCGCTGCCACCGCCATGGCCGCCGTAAGGCTGGTTCCCAGCTGCGAACCCAATTCCGGGAACGGGACGGCCGAGGTGCCCGGAAGCGGCTGCAGCCACTTGTCGGGCGAGATCACCTGCGCCGCCGTGGCGCCAATCTCGAATTCGGTCCTAACCCACTCGGAAAGCCCCCCGGGGGCCGGGGCGTGCGGGATCGGCAGATGGTGCATTTCGATTCTTGCCGGCAGCAATCGCCCGTCGAATTCGTAGCGAATCCACGGCTGCGCCGGATCATCGGGCGCAACTCGGGTGGGGTAGGCGAACACGCCGTCGTACGGCGGCATGGCGTAGCGCGACCCCTCGGCGAGCACAGGAGGCAGTAGGTAACGCCAAGAGCTCTTTTCGCTGGTAAGAAGGTGCGCAAGGAAGGGCACCTGGTAAGGCCAGATGAAAGGCTGTTCGGCGTTCAGGAAATCAATCGTTTCGCCGGCTCCGCCAGGTGTCACAAAGGCCAGGGGGATCGTGGCGAAATACACGGTATCCGGGAAGTCAGCGAGGCCTTGAGAGGTGGTTTCCACCACAACGACATCTCCCAGGATTGGGACGTTCTGGACGCCCACCGCCTTCATTTCGAAGGACGCCCTGCCATCGATTTCGTACCGGACCCGCCAGTCGGAGCCCAGGCCGGCCAAATCGCCTGGGCCTGCACGGGATTCCGGGATACTGGACCCTTTCGGCTCCGTTAGGCAGCCGGCGAGCATGACGACGAGGGCCACAACCAGAATCCTCACGGCCCGACCAACTCGTCGCAGGAATATGAACCCCGCCGCGACGGAGAGGCCGGGCTTGGACGTGGTGCGCGGGCTCGGGGGAAGCATCCGTTTGCCAGCGTGGCGGTCCCGTCGAATCGGTGGTCAGTGGCGCCGCCACGCCAGAAGCCACCTGCCGGCGGCGTTGCTAGGCAAACCGCGCTAATCGGTATCCTTGATGCACCACGCGACCCACCGGTGAGGCACCCAATTGCCGCCCTCCCATTCGACGCCGCCGTGGTACTGGCAGCACGTGATGACCCCGGGCTGGATGGTACATTCGGGGGGACCGGCTGTACCGCCGCCTCCGCCGCTTCCAACGCACACGAAGCCCGATGGGTCACCAGCCACCGTGTAGCAGCCGTTCAGCCGGGACGCGGCGGCACCGGCCTCAAACAGGAGGGCCTCGGCGCGCTCGGTGACCGGTTGGACCGCGCTGGGCAGCTTGACGCAGGTAAGCACGGCGAAATTCATGCCCGGATACTTCACCCAGGGGCAACAGGGTCCCAGCGGGCCGTCCGGGAACGTGCAGCCCATCGGGTCGCTGGGCGGGGCACCGGGGCCGCGCGGACTGGGGTCGAAGCATGCACTTGCGTCAGCCAGCGGGGTGGATTCGCGGATGCATTGGGGGGCGGCGCTCGCAGGCGCGGGAAGCGCCGCGGCAACAAGAGCGAGGGTTACCAGCAGGCCTACGGCGACGAAATAGCGTGCCATGGGCCACGAGGAATACTCCACAGACATGAACCCGTGAAGTACGCTTGGCTACCAGGGGAGCCATTTGACTCCGGCGCTGCAACCCGGCAGGATGCTACGAAAAGTAGCTGGTGAGGATCTTCCGCTCCGCGCCCTTGAGGCGGTTGTGGGCCGCCGCCTTCGAGATGCCGAACACGTTGGCCAGCGTGTCCAGGGTGCAGCGGCGGGGGTTGTCGTAGTAACCCAGCGCGAGGCCCATCTTCACGATCTCAACCTGCTTGGCGGTGAGCTTCTCCTCATAGTCGCCGATGGGGTGGTCCTCGGGGCGGTACTCGCCCCAGTGGACCAGCTTCATGTTCATGCCGGCCTTGCGGAAGTTGTCGCTGGCCGTGCGAATGATGTCGCCGATGTCCACCCGCGCGGCGGTGATGATGCCGACGGTCATCCAGCCGTCCTTGATGACGATGGGGCGCAGAATGCGGTCCGGGCCAAGTGCTCGCAGGGCTGCCGTGAAGGGGCCCTTGAGGAACTTCATCTTGTCCGGGTGGGGCTCCACGAGAACCGAGATCGCGGTGGGGTCCTCGCGAAGAATCTTCACGCCAGAGTACAGCGTGTTGAGCGTCTGGAGGATCTTGGCGCCGGAAGCCGGATCGGAGAGGATCGTGAACACGTTGCGCACGGGGAAGTGGTCCTCATCGAACCGGATGTGGTTCATGATGACCCGCGAATCGGGCACCTCGCGCGTAAAAGCGGCAACAGGCCACTCGGGCACTTCCACCTGAAAAATGATCTCGGTCATACCCATGGCAGGTTCACGTTCGACTCGAACATGTTCTGTTTCATAAGCGCTTGTAAGACTGTTCAAGGGCAGCCAGGACGACCTGTTGATCTGCCTCCAACCGTGCGACGTGAATCCGCCGCCGACTCCGTGGCCGACGCGTTCAACGTGCGCTTCACGCCGGACATGCTGCGGTTGGAGGGCCGCGCAGCGGCCCAGGCGTCAGTCGTCGAGGGCGGCGAGGCGGCGGCGGATTACCTTGACGTGTGGATGGATTTCGTCGTAGAACTTGAGGAAGATCGCGAGGGCGGCCTCCAGTTCACGGCGGGCGCCGGCGGGGTCGCCCAGGTCCTTCAGGACCAAGCCCAAGTTGCCGCGCAGGATGGCGACCTTTGGGTGGTCGGGACCGTACGTCCTCTCGTCGATGGCCAGCGCGCGCTCCAAGAGACCCCGCGCCCGCGCCGCGTCCCCCAAGGCCTCGTGCACCAGGGCCAAGTTGCTCAGGCGCGTGGCCACCGTCGGGTGGTCGGGGCCGTACGTCTTCTCAGCGATGGCCAGCGCGCGCTCCAAGAGACCCCGCGCCCGCGCCGCGTCCCCCAAGGCCTCGTGCACCAGGGCCAAGTTGCTCAGGTCCGTCGCCACTTCAGGGTGGTCGGGGCCGTACGTCTTCTCATCAATGGCCAGCGCGCGCTCCAAGAGACCCCGCGCCCGCGCCGCGTCCCCCAAGGCCTCGTGCACCAGGGCCAAGTTGCTCAGGCTCGTGGCCACCGTCGGGTGGTCGGGGCCGTACGTCTTCTCATCAATGGCCAAGGACCGCTCCAACAGCCGCCTCGCCCGAACCGCATTCCCCAGAATCATGTGATATGCCGCTGCGCTATTGAAGAGCCGCGCGCCGTCGGCGAGCCCCACCCCAGCCTCCACGGCGGCCTCCGCCGCCGCCATCGCGTGGGGCATGAGAGGGGCGAACTCTCCCATCCGGTGGTTGTCAGCGCCGTACTCGAAGCGGAAGGCCTGGGCCATACCCTTCGCCACCCCCTCAAACCAGGCATTGCCATCGACCAATCCATCCCTGACAACCACCTGCTGGATGCGGTGCATGGAGAGGGTTCCCTCGCCGGCGGTCACGACTCCGTGGCGAAGCAGCACCTCGACCGCCGCGTTGAGCCGAAGGGAATCGGCCAGCGCGGCCCCGGCGTCGCCTGGCAAGTGCTCTGCCAGCCGAGGCAGGAGGTCGCGGGGGACGTGGTCGGGGGCGAGGAAAGCGAGGACGTTCACGATATGCAGGGCGTCGGGGTTCTCCTGTTGGATGCGCGTCTTGGTCAGGTCCCACGCGGTTGCAACCGTGTACGGGTAGTCCGCCGCCGGCTTCTCGTGCTTCCACAGTTCGGCCCGGCGCTCTCGGAATAGTTTCAGGTACTCCCCGGCGGAGATACCGGTCTGCGCGATGTAACCCGCCGCCTGGGCGATGGCCACCGGCAAGAGCCCGAGTTCCCGGGCCAGTTCGCCGGCGGCCTCCCCCGCAGCGCGCCCCGTGCGCTTCGAGAGGAACTGGATGGCCTCCTGCTGGGTGAACAGGCCCACATCGAGAGGCTTGGCAGTTGAGACGGCTCCCCAGTCGTGGCTGCGGGAAGTCACGAGCACGTGCCCGCCGCCGCCTCGGGGGAGGAACCTGGCGAGGGCGGGCGGCTCCTCGGCGTTGTCGAAGACGAGCAGCCAGTCCTGGCGCGCTTCCAAGTGGCGCCGCGTCGCCTCGACGTACGCCTTCTGCTCGTTGGGATTGCCCGGAATGCCGAGGGCCACGCCAAGGGCGGCGTACTCGGCGGCCAGCGCAGCGTCGTTCTCCGAGGGCAGCCACCACACGATGTTGTACGCGCTGGCTCGCCGGTATGCGTACTCCGCGGCGACCTGGGTCTTGCCCACCCCGCCGTAACCCCGCAGGACCTGAGTCAACACCGTTGGCTGGCCCCGCGCAAGGGTCGCTTCGAGGTCGATGAACAGGGCGTCGCGGCCGGTGAAGTTGGCGTTGCGCAGGAGCGGGACGTTCCAGTGGGCCGGCAGCGCGCCGGGAAACGGCGGTTCCGCGGCCCCGCGGGCGGCCGCGGGCGCGGCGCCTGCGCCGCCCGGGTAGTCGGGCTCGGCAGCCGGCTTGCGGCGTTCCCGTGGCAGCGACTCCAGGAGGAGGCGGCGTGCCGCGTCTTGGTCGAGGCCGACGAGGTCCACGTAAACGCGCAGGCCGAGAAGGCCTTCCACGCTGAACTCCTCGATGCGCACCGGCACAAGCAGGCCCTTCTCGCCGAGCGGGTCCCGGGCGAAGACGGCGCTCCACTCGGCGGCGGTGAAGTCGGACTCGAAGTAACGCGGCGACAGGACGGCGACGGTGCGGTCGCAGCCGGCCACGCCCTCCTGCATCTTGGCGACGAAGTTGGAGCCGGGCAGGAAATCCCACGCCTGCACCAGCACCGAGTACCCCTCGGACTCGAGGTGCCAGGCGATCCACTCGGCCCACTGGCGGTCGGGGCTGACGTTGCGGTAGCTGACGAAGAAGTCCAAGTGCTCCTGGTCAGCCTGCGCCGCCGCGTCAGCCTTCACTGCCCTCGGCAAGGCTGGGCCTGGGCTTCAATCTTGGCCGAGCCATCACGACTCGGCCGTGGCGAAGGAGGAAGCAGGAAGTGTGCTGCCAACAGAGTAGCCTGACGGCGGGCGGCGGCAGGGCTGGGAAAGGCGGCCGGCTAGTCGAACTTGATGCACCAGAGGACCCGACTGGTGGGAACTGTAGAATTGCTTGCTGTGGATGACGGCGCCCAGTCGTTCTTGAATCCCCCCGCGCGGGGCGGCGGCCCCCTCGCCAGCGCCGCGGTCGCCAAGCGGCCAGCGGAGTCGCGACCCCTGCCATTTGTAGGGGCTTTCGAAGCCATCCCGGGTGGGGCCGCGATCTCCGTGTCGATCTGCCTGTGCCCGCCCTACGTCCAAGGGCCGCCGACGCCGTGGCGGTGCCGTTGTGACACGTCGGTTTGGGAGCCGTGACGACGGGGGCGGCGGAGCCGCCCAGTTGCATGTCGCTCCTGGTGGACGCTTGTTAGATGCGTCCGGACCACAGCCGGCCCGGTGCGCCTCCGCAGCGGCCCCCGTCAGGCGCCGCCGACGCGGCCCGAGTCATCTGCGGCAACGCCCGAGAATTGTTCGCGGCCCGTTCAAGTTTGGCTGGAACCAAGCACTGCCAGCAGGGGGCAGGCGGTTGCCTACATTTCGCGGCTGCCCGTTTGGCAAGTGCCTTTACCCAGTTCGATAGATCAGAAACGCACGAGGTTGGCCAGCCAACCAGGTGGGTACTCGTCCAAGCCCCCCTCACCCGCCACGGTTCGGTGGCCGGGGTTCCCCCGTCCCGGCTGCGGCCATCCTCGAACGGCCCCCAACCTAATCCCCCTCTATCCGAACCTGGCGCCGCCAAGGCCGACAGATTGCGGCCTGCCAGAACGCCTGCCATTCCAGCAGTTGCAATGCCCAAGCAGGCCACTGACTGCGTCACGCAGGGCGCAGGCCAAAAACGTCTATAGACCAAGTCCGGGGCTTGAGCAATCAGGCAGCGAAAGCGACCGGGTCCGTCGCATCACCATTTCGCTGCCATCACCACCCGGCACCTGCTCGACTCGTTTTGACCAGAGTAGCGAAAGCCGGGTGCCACCCCCCACCAAACCCAACCAGGGCCCAACCCTCTTCCCCCTTGTCCGATCACGAGTCAGGACTCGCAGCGGCTCCCAATCGTCGCCACCCCTCCGAAGCCACGTGCTCCATCGTGGATGCCACTTCGACGATGCACCCAAAAACAACCGCTAGACTGGCGCGTCGGCCATCCATCCCGGTACACAGTAACCCACGCCGGGGATCCTGTCTGGACAATTCCTCGGGCGGCGTGCCCGGACGCATCCGCTGCCTGGGCCTCGTCTACAACCCCAGCCGATCATCGGAGAAAACCGGCATGACCCGCACCCGTCAACGGCGCGACACCTGGATGGCCGTGCCGGCACCTCACCGTGATCCAGGTGGCCAGGTCCTGGCCCCCAACCCTCAAGAACGGAGGGTTCGTCGCCGCCGCCATGGCCCAGGAAATCCCCGCCGAGTTGCAGCAGCAGGTGCAGCAGTTGCAGGCCCTCAACCAGCAACTCCAGGCGAGTGCACAGCAGCGCCAGCAATTCGAGGCGATGCTGGCCGAAAACCAGCGTGCCCTGCGGGCCCTCAAGGAGTTGGCCGAAGACGCACCCGTGTACCGCAACGTGGGTGCTCTGCTGGTGCGCGAAAACAGCAAGGGCGACGCCGAGGTCCGCCTCGCCGACGAAGTCGAAACCCTCGAATTGCGCGTCAAGCGCGTGAAGAGCCAAGAGGAACAACTGCGCGGCAGCTTCCAGGCACTCCAGACGAAGCTGGAGGCCGCCTTCTCTGCTCCCGGCCCCGCGCCGGGCGGCAAGGGCGCGCTGGCCAAGTCGTGATGCCCATCGCCCAGGGCGATCGCGTCCTGCTGCTGGATCCGGAGAAGGGCGAGCGTTTCTTGCTGGGCATCGACGAGGGGGGCGCCCGCAAGATCCGCGGCCTTGGCGTCGTGGACCCGGGCCGGCTGGTGGGCCAGCCGTGGGGCACCGTTACCCATGTCGGTGCCAAGCGGGTTGCTTTGCTCAAGCCCACACTGCCGGATCTCGTGGCCACGCTGCGCCGCAAGGCACAGATCATTACGCCGAAAGATGCCAGCCGTATTGTGTACGAACTCGGCGTCGGCCCGGGGGACCGTGTACTGGAATCGGGCATTGGCAGCGGGGGAACAACTCTGCCGCTGCTGTGGGCGGTCGCGCCCGGGGGCCGTGTCGTCGCCCAGGAATTGCGCGATGATTTCGCCCAGTGGGCCACCGAGAACGCCAAGTCCGCCGGCCTGGCGGATTCGCTGAGTACATTCATTGGCGACCTGACCGAGGGCCTTGCTGGGGGCGTCGCAGACGCCGGGCCTTACGATGCCGTTCTGCTCGACCAGCCGGCACCGTGGCTCGCGATCCCGCACCTGCCGCCGGTTCTGGCGCCGGGAGCACGATTGGCCGCCTACACCCCCCAGGTCAGCCAAATGGAGCAGACGGCGCGGGCCCTGGAAAGTGCCGGATTCGTGGATGTGCGCTGCATGGAGATCATTGAGCGTGGCTGGAAGGTGGGCGAGCGGGGGAGCCGACCCAATTTTGACGCCCTCGGGCACACCGGATTCCTGGTGTTTGGGCGCTTCATCGGAACCCCCGCGGCGCAGGGGCAGGAAAGCTGAGCGGCCAACGGGTGGCGCTCCGATGGGGTACCGGCCGCCTGCGCATCCGCGCAGGTTGGCCAGCGATACCCAATCCCGCACCGACGGTTAGCCCGCCACCACCCCGCCGTGGCCCGAACGAAACCGGGCCCTTCAAGAGAGCCGAGGACGTAAGTGAATCCGTGGCCAAGGGCGTTGCGAACAACTTCCTGCACCTCCTGGAAGGCGACCTTCGCGCATCGCGGCGACGCATCCTTGTCCTAACCCTGGTCGTCCTGGGCCTTGCCGGCCCCGCCTGGCTGCTAGCCGGGCCGATGGGGTTGGCCGTCCACGGCGGTGTGTGTCTTCTCGCACTCTGCGTGGGTTTGGTGGCGGGCCGAAGACGGTACGTCTCCACCTACCAGGCGAGCCTGAAGGTGTCCTGGAACCGCTGGATGCGGTATGCGACCAGTTGCGAGTCCATCCCGGAGGTGTACCGCAAGGTCACCAACCGGAGCCACCGAAACCTGCCTTACATTTACGCGGCGGTCTTGACGATCCTGTGGGTGGCCGAAACTGGATTGCTCCTGCTGGCGCTGGACAGCGCCGGCGGCGCCCTTGCCCTGCCCATCGTTGCGGCCAACGCCGTGGTGGTGGGGCTGCTTCTTGGTTTCCACCTGCGGGGCCGCTACTGGTACCGCAGTTTCAGTGCCTCCCTGCAAGAAATGGTCAAGGACGGCGAAGTCGGCGTTTGGGGAGTGGTATAGTTGGCTGATTTTTCTGTGGCTGGCCGCATCTATCGCGGCGGCAAACTGACCCCGGGTGTTCTGCACATCGACCGAAGCACGGGCCTGATCGAGAAGATCGCCAAGAGCGCGACGCTCAGCGACCATCTCGATTTCGGCGAACGCGCCATCCTGCCCGGGGGAATTGACGTTCACGTTCATTTTCGTGAGCCGGGCCTCACCCACAAGGAGGACCTGTTCACGGGCAGCGTGGCGGCGGCCTTCGGGGGCGTCACGGGCTTCGTCGACATGCCCAACACGGTGCCGCCGACGACGACTGCCAAGACGCTCCGTGAGAAACTCGCTCTGGCCGCCCAGAAGGCAGTGGTGGATTATGGAATCTGGGCCGGCGCTTCCTGGTACACCGGCGAATTGCAACAGATGCTGAAGTACGCGGTGGGCATCAAATTGTACCTGGGTGCCACCACCGGCGACCTGCTCGTGGAGGAGGAGGTGATGCCAGCGGTGCTGCAAGCGGCCCGCGCCGCGGGCAAGCCGGTCATCGTCCACGCCGAAGCCCAGCGGGTGCTGGAGCGGATGCGACGGCACGAGGACCATCTGGCCGACCACGCGTCGGCCCGCCCGCCGATGGCCGAGGTGGAATCCATCTACGACGTGATGAAGCGCATGCCGGATGTGCGCGGCGTCAAGATCCATATCGCCCACGTGAGCAGCGCCGACGCCGTCAAGGCCGCCGAACTGGCCAAGTTTAGCAGCGGCGTCTGCCCCCACCACCTGCTGCTTGATACCGAATCTCCCATTGAGTACGCCTACGCGAAGGTGAACCCACCCGTTCGTTCACCGGCAGCCCGGGAAGCGCTGTTTGCGGCTTTCGCACAGGGCCGCATCCCGATTCTTGAGTCCGACCACGCGCCCCACACCAAACTGGAGAAGGAAGGCACCTTCCATGACTCCCCCAGCGGCCTGCCGGGCGTCGAAACCATGATTCCGCTGCTGCTGGCCAAGGCCCAGTCGGGCCAGGTGCCACTTGCCACAGTTGTCGATGCTGCCACGGCGCGCCCGGCGGCCCTGCTGGGACTGGCAGACCGGGGTAGCCTGGAGCCCGGCCTGCGCGCCGACTTCGCCGTTTATGACCTGGCCGATGTGGGTGGCGTGGAGCCTTCTCGCCTCCATTCCAAGTGCGGCTGGAGCCCCTTCGCTGGCATGGACGCCATCTTCCCGAGCCACACGTATCTGGCGGGCGCCGCCGTGGTGGCGGATGGAAAACTGGTGGCCAAGGCCGGCTCAGGGCGCAGCCTCGTGGCACAGCCCGAGGAAGCCTAGCGCATGAGTCTTGCACGCGATTTGGCGGAGTCCGTCGCCCAGGGACTCGACTTCCTGCCGTCGCCACTGGTCATCATCCTGGTGGCCGCCCTGCCCGTCCTGGAGTTGCGCGGAAGCATCCCGCTGGCGCATTTCTATTACAACATGGGGTGGGCGGAAGCGTTCACGTGGAGCCTGGTGGGCAACCTAGGCATCGTGCCCGTGGTCTGGTTCATCCTGCCCCACGCGGAACGCCTGGTGCGTCATGTAGGGTGGATCGATCGGGGCCTGGATTGGCTCTTCGAGCGCACGCGGCGCAAGGCGGGGCCCCGGGTGGAAAAATACGAGGAGTTGGCGCTGGTAGCATTCGTTGCCATTCCCCTGCCCGGCACCGGCGCCTGGACGGGCATCCTGGTGGCGTACCTGTTTGGCCTTAGTTGGAAAAAGAGCTGGCCGTACCTGTACACAGGCGTGGTGCTGGCTAGCTTCATCGTGATCTTGCTGGTGTACGGCACCAGTGCTATCTTCTGATCTACGCCTTCACGCCGTCCGGCCAGAGTACCAGGATGAGCGTTTCGCCCTTGGTGCGCGGGGTGTGCCGGCTGCCTGGCTTCATCCACACCATGCTGCCCTCTGGGTACGTGCCGTCGTCGTCTGACACCTCGCCCCGCAGGACCAGGTAGGCTTCGCCGCCGGTGTGGGTGTGGGGCGAGAACGCGTCCGCCGGGGCGTCCGCCTGGACATGGTACAACACCAGGCCCGTTTGACCGTCGCGCCCGAGGCGTCCCAGGCGGCTTCCGTTGCCGTAGTCCTTCCAGGTCAGGTTTTGCTCCAGCCAGGCATGGTCGACGGCCAGTTGGAGCCACGGCGACAGGTCGGCGGCAAAGGGCATGCTGCCGGATTGGGGGGCGGAGGGATAGGCTTGGCGGCCTGCGCTATGCAGCCTGGTAGCCTGCCTCGGTGACGGCAGCGGCCAGAGCCTCGCGATTCACCTTGCCGGACTTGACGGTCACCACGGCGGCCCCCTCCAGCGATACCGCGGCAGCTACCACCCCTGAAACGCCCTCCAGCGCCTCCGTCACATGCCTCACGCAATTTCCGCAGGTCATACCGCTGACGGTCAGTTCCAGCTTCTCATTGGCACGAATCAGGCCCATGAGTGCGCAAGGCAAAGACAATGCTTTTGAACATCCGGTTTCCAATTGGAAAGAGTGGTCCTGGATGAACTGGACCGGCGGCTCCTGGAGTTGCTGGTCGAAGATGCCCGCCGGAGCTACCGCCAGTTGGCCCGGCTCGCCGACAGCACCCCCCCGACGGTCGCGGCCCGCGTCCGCCGCATGGAGGAGCTGGGGATCATCCTGGGATATCATGTCCAATTGGATCCACGTCGCTTCGGCGGGGGGCCCCTGCCGGCGGGCGTTCCTGATACCGGCGTCCAGGCCACGGTCGAGTGCCATCAATGCCACAAGGCAACCCCGGACCCGGTCTGGCAGCGCATCGGCGGCCGGCGGCATCCGTTCTGCTGTGCAACGTGCCGGGATACGTACCAGGCCCGGCACGAGCGGTTCAGTCAGGCGGGCCATGCCTGATCTTCGGATGCCGGCGCAAGGTGGGGGGCCGGCAGGGCCGGCGGGGCCGGTGCGGCCGGGCGGTTCTTCCCGGGCGGTGCCTGCCTGAGGAGGGCATTGGCCAAAAGGCGGGGGTGCCCGCCCCGCCTCAAGGGATGACGGCGCAGCAAACCATCTTGGAATCACGCCGAGTAGATTCTATTACAGGTGGCTCCTTGCCAACCGTGGTGTGGCCACAATGCAAGGCCCAAAGCCTTGCCCGGCCGCCCGGGAGTCAAGCATGTATCGCGCCGCGTTTGCCGCCACCGTCCTGCTTCTGACCGCCCTCACGCCGGCCACGGTCGACGCCCAAGGCCCGTGCCCGCCGCCACCCCCCAATCCCTTTTCCCCGGGCTCCACGACGCACACCATGTTTGAATTCGTACGAACCGCCTACATGGCCACATGCGGCCTCTACGACGATGTGGTAGCGTTCGTCGACGCCGTGGTCGCTTTTCTCTTGTTCGTGATGAGCGAGGCCGTGGACATGTTGCAGGATGTCGTCAATGATCTGGCGGATGTGGTCGATGCCTTGATCGACCTCGTCCTCGACTTGATCGCACCGCTCCTGGATTTCCTGCAGGCCATCTGCTACGCGCTGCTGGGTGGCCCGCCGCACCCGGTTTGCGACGCCATCCCGTAGCAGGACAGGGTCCTCAAGTGCAGACAGGGCAACCGAGGCCCAGGCCGACCGCCGGGCGCCGCGGTTGGGATGCCCGGATGACGCTTCAGGCGATTCAGGGCCGATCTCACGCGGATACGCTGAAACGAAGCCAAATGCGGGACCATACCCCGCCCACCCACC
>JBFIJP010000018.1:0-19612 GCA_041600695.1 Thermoplasmatota archaeon
ATCCGGTCCATGCCGATGTGAGCCAGCCAGACCAACGCGAGGGCTACGACGATTGGTGCTTCAACCAGGAGGCCGACGGCGGCCAGCGCGGCTGGTGCTACTTCCGTATGGAACACGTTGTACGCCACGGCGCCGACGCGCCGGCTCTTCGCATAACCCAGCATCCCGATGTCCGGCACCAGCAGCAGGAGTGCGAAGAGCCACCAGGCCCCGCCGAGCCAGCCGTACGCAAGGACCGTCGCCACCAGCAGTGCCGCGCCTTCCATTCTCAGCAGCATCAGGGGCATCCCCGACACGGCACCCGAGGCCATGGGGACGGGTTTCGGTTCGACATGCACAACGGGATTGTCCATGGACGGCCGCCGCCAGCCGGAGGCGATCGATAAACACGCAGGCCCTAGCCGCGCCCGGTGACGGTGACGGGGCCGTTGCTGGTGGCCAATTCCACTTCGGTGCGCATGGCCTTGTCCGCGTAGCCCCGGGTGCGCACGTGGCGTTCATGCTCGTCCGACAACTCGTCCAGATCGCGCAGATCGATGAGGATGGGCGCGTTGGACGTGTCGGCGGTCAGGTCGAATCCGTGGTCGGGGCCGTCGTTGACACTGAGGTCAATGGGGCCATTGCTGGTGGACAAGCGGTAAACGCCGGTGCGCGCCTTGCTCTCCGTTCGCACGACGACGGGGCCGTTGTAGGTTTCAAGGCTCAAATCATCCCAGTTTCCAAGCACCGCGACCGGTCCGTTGGCTGTCGTCGCCTCCAGGCGACCGCCACTGACACCACCAGCGCTGATGCCGCCGTTGGTGGTCACAAGGGTCAGTTCATGGAACAGATCAGAGGGGACATGCAACCGCATCGTGGCGCCGTACTGGCCGGGGCTCCTGACGAAAAGATCCAGGATGTCGAGGAGCCCTGGTCGGGCCTGGATGGTGGCGCCCATGGCGAGTCGGTCGCCTTCCATGTCGTCGGCGTACACGATGTGGAGGTTCTCCAGCGTGCGACGCGCCTGGTCCGTGGACCCGGCACGGGCCCACAGGTCCACATCCAATTGGAACGAGCCATTGGTCCAGCCGACCACGGAGATGTCGCCGTCTCGCGTCAGCAGGGTGGTCTCCATGGCCGTCGCGTTTCCGGCGCCATTGGTGAAGCTCACGTGTTGCCTTGCCACCCAGCCGCCGTCCTCCTCCTCGGTGGTGACGTTTCCGTCGATGCGCTTGGTAACACCGTAGGCCGCCCAGTCGTCGATCGGGCCCGAGGCGCCCGTGACGCCCTGGGGTTCGTCATCCAGACACCCGGCCAGGCCAGCAATCAACAGGACGGCAACCAGCGTCCGCGCAATCTTCACGCATGACCCACGTCTGCCAGGGGCATCAGCCTTGCGGCACGTGGCCCGCACTCAGGCGCTGCCCCTGATGCTCCCATTGACCGTGGCCAGGCGTGCCGTCAGTTGCGGCGACAGCGAATCGAAGTCCTGCGACCGGACGCGCCGTTCGCGCTCCGACTGCTCCCCCACGGGCTGGGTGTCGGGGAAGCTCAAGGTGACGGCGCCGTTGACCACGTTGCCCCGCACGTCAAAGCCCATGGGCTCGGCGGGTGGCTGCACATCCAGCACGATGCCGCCGTTGGTCGAATAAAGTTCGACGTTTCCGTCGCCGGCGGGGCGGATGCTCACATGGACGCCCCCGTTGGTGGTGGCCGCCTCCAGGTTTTCGGTGCGCAAATTTTGGACTTGGACATCGCCATTGGTGGTGTCGAGCAGCGAATCGGAAGCAATGAGCGACTCCGGCAGCAGCAGCGTAAGGGATGCCTCCCGGTCGCTCCACTTGTTGCCCGTTGCCTCAACGGCGAACCAGATCGCCAGCAGTTGCCCAGAGCGCTTGTCCGTCGAATCGACGGACAGCGTGGTGAGCAGCGCCCGCGCCGACGGCGCATCGTCCGCCCACGCCGCCAGCGAAGCCACCAGTTGGTAGTTGGCGCAGCGGCATGTGCCCACGGTGATGCCGCCGTTAACCGTGGAGAGTCGAAGGTCGGCGAAGATGGCGCCCTCGTAGCCGTTGGTCAACGTCACGTCCCGCGCGGCGCGAAACTGGTCGCCGTCGCGCACGACGCTCACTTCGCCACTGACGGGAACCGCGTCCCCGTGGACGCCGGCAGCGGGGGCCTCCGGGCTGTCCAGACACCCCGCCAGGAGCAGCACGAGGATCAGCGGAGCCGGCTTCACGTTGGCGCCAGGTGGCCTCGGCCGTAAAACCCAACCGCCCGTCCAGGGCAAAGGGCGCAACCGAAACCCCAAGAAGCCGGCCAGGTGTGGGACCATCATGCGCCACGTGAGGCTCGCCCTCCTGACCGCTCCCCTGCTGGCCGCGGTGCTTTCCGGTTGCACGGCTCCCGAAACCGAGGGACCCCCCGACTTGATCGGGTCCTGCCCGTCGTGGGTCGCTGCCCGCGACTCCGCTTCCATCGTCCAGAGCTTCTACCGCAACGAGACCAGCGGCTTCGAGGTGAACCCCGAAAAGCGGGACGACCTCCGGCCTCCGCGCATGACGTTCAACAACCACTCATTGGACCGCTTCGAACTGACCTTCGAGGAACTCAACGCCAGCGATGCACGTGTTGAGGGACGGGCCTTTGCGGGCGACACGGACCGCCAACTGCTGATTCGCAGCTTCCGCGCCGGCGAGTTCAATGAACTGCTGCCCCTGATCCTGTTCGAGAACGAGCACATCATGGACCAGACCTACTACGTCGATCTGGCCACCGCCAGGGAGCCACCCCAGCCGGGACCCATCCGCATGGAATGGAAGGTCACCTACAATCTGGATGGCGATACGGAGACACCCACCGCTGCGGCGTTCAAGTACGTCGTCAACTACTGGTACCGGGTCTGCGGCCAGCCGTAATACCGGCCCGGTTTCCCCGTCCGGCTGCCTCGGCATGCGGGGGCGGGCTGCCCGGTTCCAGGCCCCGCGGCCTGCCCACGAGCCGGCCCGCCTGCCCGCCTATGTCCGCGTAGGTCCGCCTATGTCCGCCTGCATCCGGTTGAATCTGTGTGCGTCCGCCTGGGTCGGTCGCCGCGTCAGTGGTGGGGCTGGACCATGGCAACCGCATCGTCGGTCACAACAATGTCGCCATTGCTGGCCGCCATCTCCGCGTTGACCTTCACGCGTCGCTCGTCGAAATCAATCGTGCGTACATGGCGCTGCCCCTCCGTGGCCGGCTCCACATCGTCGACACCCTCCAGTTCCACAATGATTTCGCCGTTGCCGGTTCCGGCCCGAACGTCGTAGCCGTAGTCGCTGCTGCCGTTGACCGCCAGGACCACATCCCCGTTGCTGGTGGCCAACGCGTAGCTTCCGGCGTGGACGCTGGTGATGGCTGCAAGGATGTCGCCGTTGCTGGCCGCCGCGGCGACCTTGTCCGCGACGCCCTCGAGGGTAATGTCCCCGTTGGCCGTGCCGGCGCTCATCGAATCGACGGTCACGTGGGAGACGAAGATGTCTCCGTTGCTGGTCTCCGCCGTGAAGGCCGGGCCCTGCAGATCGAGGATTTCGATGTCTCCATTGCTGGTCGCAAGCCGGAGGTCATGGCCGGGCGCCCGGGGCAGGTAGTAGGTGATGTGCGCGCCGCCGCCGGGGCCGTCCAGGAACGGCAGCATGGAGTCGGGGTCATCGAACTCCACGATGGTGGACAACTGCAACACGTCGCCCGCCAACTCGTCGGCGTGCACCACGGTCATCGATTCCAGTCGCTGCTGAGCCTGCTGGGGGGTCATCCCATAGGCCGAGAGTTCGATGACGACGCGGTAGTCGCCGTTGTCCGAGGGCATCACGTGGACGAAACCGTTCTGGCTGGCCGCCTCCACCTGGCTGAGGCTGGCGCCGCCGAAGTCATTGTAGATCACGATATCCTGGCGGGCTTCCCAGAGAAAGGCGGACATGGCCGTGTCCACTTCGCCTTCGTCCACCATCGGGTCACCATGGGCGTCGGCGCTGCCGGATCCGGGACCATAGGGGCTCTCGATCTCCTGTACGGGGGCCGTTTCGTGGTCGAGGCATCCGCCCAGCAGGGCACCGAGGACGAACACGCTTGTCACCAGAAAGTGGGTCTTCATGCCCATTCGAGGCAGGGGCACCCTATTCCAACGTTTTGGCGCCCGCCTCGATTCTTGCCCGTGATGCGCCTCACTGCAATCGGATGAAACCGCTGGAGGCCAGGGTGCTGAGGTACTGGCCCAGGCGCCGGCCCAGGTTCTCCTCTTGCGGGAACTTCGCATGCAGGCGCTCCAGGATCTCCTGGGCCGTGCGCCGGTCGTCGATGAGTTGCCAGACGGCGCTGCCGAGGGGGTCGAGGCGCACCGTCAGATCCGGGCTCATGCGAAACAAACGCATGAGGAGCGTTCCCATTCGGCCGAACTTGCGTCGCCGCAGGGCCACGCGGCCGTGTTCATCAACCTCCCAGGGGGAGTTGCCGCGTACCGGAACCAGGCCTGAAGCGTCGTCGATCTGCGTCATGCCCTCCTCAGCAGGGTGGGCCGCATGACCACGTAGGCAAGCAGCAGGGCAATGTAACCCAGAAGCAGCAGGCCAGGCCACATCAACGTGCCATCCGACAGGGACAGGGGCGTGACCACCGGTTCACCGGCCGGCGTCGTGCTGGCAAAGTACGCCAGGATGCCGGCCACTAGGATTCCAACCAGCGCTTCGCCTGCAATAAGACCGCTGGCAAACAGCACGCCCGCGCGCAGGCCGTCTTCCGCGTGGCGCTCCCGGCGGCGATTCTGGTACGCCCGCGACAAGCCCCACGCAATCAGACCGCCGGCGAAGATGGGCGTGGACAGCCCGACGGGCAGGTAGATGCCTACCGCCACGGGCATGACGGGCGTACGGAAGCTGGCGCCGCGGGCGGCCAGCATTTCGTCGAGCGCGATGAGGCCCACAGCGATGGCCGCGCCAATCGAAACCATCTGGATGGGCAGGCCGCCATTGAAGACGAAGTCGCTGACGGCTTGCATGAGACCGGCCTGGGGGGCGGGCAGGTCGGTGCTGCCCAGGGTGTAGGCGTTGTGGAGCAACCGCAGGACCGGCGCCATGACGAGGGCTGCCGCCACCACGCCGACCACCTGCATGGTCTGCTGACGCTTGGGCGTCGCTCCCAGCAGGTAGCCCGCCTTGAGATCCTGCATGTTGTCGGCTGCGATGGCCCCCGCGCAGGCAATGACGGCTGCCACCATGATGGTTGCCGCCGGGCCGACGCTGGGGTCCACATCCAGGAACTTCAGACTGAAGGCGGCGGCCAGAACCGTCAGGATCGTGACGCCGCTGATCGGGTTGTTGGTGGAACCCACCAGGCCCGCCATGTAGCCCCCCACCGCACTGAAAAGGAAACCCGTCACCAGCATAATCAGCGCCATGACGCCCGCCACCAGAAGCGAATCCGTGGCGTACCAGTAGAGGCCAAACAGGGGAATGGTGAGGGCGCCGACGCCCAGCATCGTGGCCCCCATGCCAATTTCCTGCTGGGTACGAGGCACCTCTGCGCCGCCCCCGCGCCGGGCACTGCGGGCGGCCGCCAAGCCACCCGACACCGCATCCACCAGCGGCCTGCGCAGCTTCATCAGCGACCACACGCCGCCCACCAACATGGCGCCCACGCCGAGGTAACGGATGCGGGTGCTCCACAGGAAGCCCGCCGCATCGATGGCGCTCTCGATGGTGGTGAAGTCGGTGGTGTCGTCGCCCACGGTGATGCTTGTCGACTCCGCATACAGCGAGTAAAGGGGAATGCCCACCAGCCAACCGGTGACGCCGCCCAAGAACACCAGGGCCGCAATGCGCAGCCCGATGATGTAGCCCACGCCAAGCAGGGCAGGACTCATGTCAATGCCGAACCCGACGATCCCGCGCTCACGGAAGCGGGTTGCCGCGTCAGCAGTGCTGGCCCACAACTCCAGCCCCGACTGCATGAACTTGTACGCCAGGCCCGCCACGGCGCCCGCCACCAGGGCTCCCAGGCCTGCGCTGCGGGCTGCGTGGGCGACCTTGTCGGGGTGTTCGTCGGCAAGACTGTCGCCGCCGTCGCCTGCCTTCAGCACTTCACTGGTGGCGATACCTTCCGGGAAGAGCAGTTGGGCCTCCACGATCAGCGCCCGGCGCAGGGGCACCGTGAAGAGGACACCCAGGACACCACCCGTCAGCGCAATCAGCGTCGTTTCCCAGTAGTGGACATCGGTCCAGTAGTCCAGCAGCAGCAACGCGGGGATGGTGAAGAGGACGCCGGCGGCCAGCGATTCACCGGCCGAGGCTCCCGTCTGGACCATGTTGTTCTCCAGGACGTTGCGGTTGCGAAACATCCGCAGGACTCCCATGGAGATGACGGCTGCCGGGATGGACGCCGAAACGGTCAGTCCGACGCGCAGGCCGAGGTACATGTTGGCCGCGCCCAGGATCATTGACAGGACAATGCCCAGAAGGATCGCCTTGACGGTCAATTCGGGAAGCGTGCGTTTGGCATCGATGTAAGGGACGAAGCCAGCTTCGTCGGCGCCCTGCCCAACCACGTCCGCGGCACAGGGGCGCCGCGCTTAACCGGTTCGCCGCCCGGACCGGCTGGGTTTGGTTTGCCCAAGGTGCTCGATGGACGCTAAGGCCGGGCCCGGCGCGGTTAGGACGCCGGACCCGGCAGGCGCGTGTTGAGCGACGCGTCTATCGACGGCGACGCAGCACGGCGCCCACGCCCAGCAGCGCAAGGAGGGTGAAGAGGCTCGGCGCCGGAATGCCCAGCCCATCGGTCCGGCTTTGGGTCAGTTCGCTGGACCGATCGAGGTGGTCTTCCTCAACATCCACGATGACCACGAAGCGCAGCAGGCTCCGGGAGGCGTCGGCACCCTTGGTGGACACATCCAGGACCACATCGGCCCGTTCGGCGTCCCGAGCGTCAGCGGGCACCTCGACGGCAAGGCGAAGGGTCGTGGATTCGCCAGCACCCAACTCCACCTTGGATGACGTGAGCAGGCGCGCCCACTCCGAACCGGCTCCCCGCAGCGCAGCATTGTACGTGGTCGCGGCCGATCCGGTGTTCTTCAGGCGGGCCTCAAACAACCACGCCTCGCCCGGATTGACGCGGGCTTCCTGGACCCCCTGGGGAGCCAGGCTGGCGGCGCCCAGGGCAGCAAAGGCGTCGTCCACGGGGTCGCTGTACTCGTTGAGCGGCAAGTCGAGCTGCGTGCCGGGCAGCAACCACGGCGGGAAGCCCGCCTCGGGCCCCACCGAATCAGACAGGGTCACTTCCAACACCAAATCCTGGCCGGCCAGGTACGGCACCAGGTCCGCCTCCGCCGTCGGGATCAGGTCCAGTGTGATCCATTTCTCCTCGTTCCATTCCCAGGGCGTGACCGCCGGTTCGAGTTGGGCCAACTGCGTGACTTGGCGGCCGTTGAAGGGCGGATAGCGGCGGGGGTTCTCCTCGTCCGTGGGACCCAGCAACAGAAGCCGACCTCCAACGGTGCCAGGCTCAAACGCCCGTTCGCTCTTGATGCCCGCCCTCAGGCTGCCAAGCTGGTCCATGTCGAAGTCCAAGCCAAGCCGCAAGCCCGGCTCCAGGTGCGCGTACCAAGCGTAGAGCGTGTCGTCGCCCTGGCGGACAATGGTCCCACTGACTCCCTCGGGCATGTCGTCACCAGCGGTCTCAAGGGTGTTCATGAAGAGCTCGCCGTTGGGCGAACTGATGCGCGGGTTGGCCATCTGCGTCAGGGCGCTGTAAGCATGCGAGTGCAGATGGAGCACGCTGTGGTGGCCCGCCGGTTGGGGTACGCCAACGTACTCCACGCCCACCTCGGCCGATGCACTGGCATCGCGCTGGGTGAGACTGGCCAACTGGATCTGCACGGTCTCCAGGCTGCCGTGCTCGTGCTTGAAGGGAAGAGAAACCAGAACCGGAACGGTCACCGACGACCGCGCCGGGATGCGGACCTCGTCCGCCGGGAAGACCACCTCCCAGCCGGCGGGCGTTTCCTCGGCTGACAGCCGGAACAGATCCGGCTGGTCGCCGCCGTTGCCGGCCTCCAATTCAAAAATGATCGTGGTGGCCTCGCCGTTGCTGGCCCTGAATGGCTCCTCGACCCGCAGGGTGATCCCGCCGGACTCCTGGCCACCCAGTTGAACGTCGTAACTGCCCACGCCGGGCTGGTCCGGCATGAAGTCCTTGACCACTGCCAATTCGCCGGCGCCAGCCAGGTAGGCCGGCGTCAGCGCCACCATGGGAACATAGGCGTAGGAATCGACGCGGACATCCTGGAACGACCGACCCCGGATGGGCTCGTCGCCGTCCCGATCCACCAAATCCGAGCGAGGCACGTGCACACTGAGCGTGGCGGCAGCAGGGTCCACGCTGGCGTTCAGGTCCTTGAAATGGCTGAATCGCTGCGTCGCCTCATTCCACCGGTACAGGTGGCCGAAGACGGAGTTCTCCTGGCCCGGCGGACGGTTGATTCCCACCTCGTAGGCCTCATCGGCGTGGCGCAGGTGGATGGTGATGAAACCCGAGTCAATGCCGCTGCGGTCGGCGGCCAGCGGCTCCAGGCTGGCAACATGAACATCAAACACGAACTTGCCCGGGGTCTCCCGGATGCTGAGCCCGACGAGGTCAACCCCTCCCCACTCGCCGGCGCTCTGGGAGTCAGCCGTATCCGAATAGAGGCGCTCGTCGCCGCGGGGATCTTCCAGCACAAGTATGGCTTCGTTCTGGGCGCCCACCGGCGGCGCAGAGGCCACCAGCAGGAGGACAATCAGGATGCATGCCAGGCGGTGCATGACCATGCCAGCCCCCTCGACCTTACTTGAAGCGTGGCCGGTTTGGCCCGTTCCCGTCGAGATTCCCCAACACCCCACCAAATTAGCCCGAAATCATCGAGGATTCCTGTTCATTTGTTGAAACACTTACTCGATGAAAACAGGCCGCCAACAGGAATAGCGCCCCGATCGGGCGAAGAATGAAGATTTGCCGCTTCCATCGAATTACCCTCATAACCTCCGCCAGACGGTGAGGCTTCGTCGGCACCAGAGGCCCTCGCTCCGATCCAATCGGCGTGGGACCCCGCCGGCTGGTGGAAAGAGCACATGAAGAACCAACTGACAACGAAGGACATCGAACGGCTGGAGAACACCAGCTTTGCCACGGCCTTCGCGGGCCAGGGTATGTACGCTGGCGCTGACGCCGAGGCGGCACCCACGCCGACCATCGGCATCACCATTGGCATCAGCGGCATCATCGTTGGTACCATCGGCATCTCGCTGGACCACTGTGTGGACAACGATCCTCCCGCCGAAATCGTGGTGGAATCAGACGGCTGTGGAGACAGCCGCGACGGCTGTGTCTCCTACAAGGGCGACTGCGACAGCAACGAAGGCTACTGTGTGACCTTCGGCGGCGACTGCCGCAGTGTTGACGGCGACTGCCGCAGCATGGAGGGCTACTGCCCGTCGATGGACGGCGGCGACTGCCGCAGTGTTGACGGCGACTGCCGCAGCATGGACGGCGAGTGCCCCTCGCTGGATGGCGAGTGCAACAGCGTCGAGTGCACGGACGGCGACGTCTGCCTGTACGTCCAGTCGGAGTGCTCCTGCGCTTGCGTCCAGATCGGCGACTGCGTCGGTGGCGGCGGCTACGCTGCCCCCGCAGCCAACCTGTTCGGCGCTGGCCGCTCCGTCGACCTGCTCGACGTCGTGCGCCGCTCCGACTAGGCCACTTCGATCCCTCTTCCCCCTTCCTACGTGCCAACCCCCCCAAGACACCAGGTGACGAACCGTGTTCGGAAAACCAACGACGAACGACAACCCTTTCACGCTTGACAGCCGCGTGGAGCTCCACCCCCATGTGGTCCAGCGCGAGGAGGGCCGCCGGCCGCTCCTTGGCTGCGAACGCTCCCGTGCCTTTCTGGAAGCCAGCGAAGACGCCATTGTGGCGGTCGAGGAGCTGGCCGCTGGCGGAACCCTCGGCGAGGCCGAGCAGCGGCTGAAGAAGGAGACCGGCGTCTCCTTCGACCTTGTCGCCTTCACAGGCATCCTGCATGAACGCGGCTTCGTGCGCACCATCGACGGTGAACCCGTCGAAGAGGTCAAGCAGGCCACCGAGCGCCACCCGTACCTGCATGCCGTGCAGCCCCACCACGTGCGCTGGATCACGCACCCCAATTTCGTCACCCTGCTGGGTGGCATCATCGCCACCTGGGTTGTGGCCCTGTTCCTGTTCCCGGAGGCCCGGCCCCACCGCGCCGACCTGCTTCTCTTCGACCGGCCCGGCCTGAACATCATCGCCGTGTTTGGCGGCCTCATGTTCTGGGCCTACCTGCACGAACTGGCCCACTTCTTCACTGCGCGCCGGTACGGATTGGAGTCCACCATCAGCGCGTCCCACCGGCTCTACCTGCTGGTTCTCCAGACCGACGTGACCAACGCGTGGCGCCTGCAACCCCGCCAGCGGGCGGCCATCTTCATGGCCGGCATCCTGTTCAATCTCACTGTCGCGTCCCTCCTGGGCTTGTCTCTGCTGGGTTCGGCCTTCTACGGCTTGTACCCCACGTCGTGGATGCCGGTTGTCCGGTACGCCATGATGCTCAACGTCTTCCCGCTGATCTACCAGTTGTTCCTGTTCGCGCGAACCGACCTGTACCATGTGGTGCTGGTTCTCACCGGCGAGCGCAACCTGGCCCGGGACAGCACCGCATTCCTGGCCTTCCGCATCCGCCGCGCCTGGCGTCTCCTGTGGCGCCGCGGCGTCGAATCCTGCGACTCCTGCACTCGCCGCGTCCAGGAGGCGGACCCGTTCTGCTTCGGCTGTGGCACCGCCCGCGAGGGGCCCCAGGTGCCGAAGCTGGGCTTCGAATACCGCAGCCGAAGGACCCTGTTTGCCTGGGGCTTCGTCCAGATCCTGGGCAGCTTCTTCGCGTTCTTCATGATCTTCTTCCTTGCCATGCCGTTCCTGCTGGGAATCGTCTTCATGGCGGGATACCTCATCCGGTCGTCTTGGCTCGCTGGCCAGCCCCTGGGAGTCCTGGAGGGAATTTTCGCAGGCGGCCTCGTGCTGCTGCAGCTCACCTTCATCGCCACCCGCGGCCTGAAGATGCTGGGCTGGGTTTTGTTCGCCATCGGCCGCAGCGTCCTCCGACTCACCGTCAAGGCGGTCGCACGGACCTTCCCCGCGATCCTGGTTCAGACCCTTTCCTACGACATTGTGTCCGCGGGCTACCCGATTCTTGAGAGTCGCGGCCTCCTGCCCACCCAGCAGAAGGCCGCCGCGAAGGCTGCCGCCACGGCCGCCAGCCCGGCCCCGGAAAGCGGAGGCACGCGTGCTACTCCTGCGGCGGCCCGGCCCGAGGGAGGTGCTGCATGAGCCCCCCGACTCCTAGCCAATTGCCGCGCCTGATGGTGGACGGCCACATCCAGTTGGACGCCCAGCGGGTGGTCCCGTACCTGATTGCACGGGGCCGCGTCGATGTGGACCGCGTCGTGCGCGAAGGCATCCAGATCCAGGATCTGAGCCGGCGCAACCTGAACTTCAGGGTCCAGTACCCGGACGGTACCGGTTTGCTCGTCAAGCAGGTTGGCGCCCGCGCCAACCCGGATGATTTCAGCCAGTTGGCAGCCGAGGCAGACTTCCTGCAGCGGCTCGCCGAGCGCAGTTGCTTCGATGAACTGCGTCCGTTCGTTCCGGAATACGTGGATTACGACGGGGAGGCCGGCGTGGTGTCGACCAACCTGATCCACCCCGGAACCAGCCTCACCAAACTGCACCTCAACGGCGGCCGCGTGGCGTTCGTTCCCGCCGCCGCCACCGCCATGGGCCGGCTGCTGGCCCGCTACCACAACGCCGGCGCCATCGGGGTTCCGGACGGGCAACTGGATGATGTTCATCCCCGCATTCCCATCGGCCTTTCGTGGGCCCTGGGCGGCGGGCAGCCGGACGTTCGCAAGTTCTTCGACGAACTCACAGTCGATCTGGAAACCCGCGGCTGCGCCCTTGCGGCCGCGCGGGGCTGGGCACGCCAGGCTGGACTCATTCACGGCGACATGCGCCTGGACAACATTCTGCTGACCTCCGGCGCGTCGCCGGATGGCGACCTGAACCTCCGGCTGATTGACTGGGAGCTGGCGGGGCGCGGCGACAGCCTGTTCGACATGGCCTGCCTCATTGGCGACTACCTGCGGTTCTGGGTGCTGTGCGCGCAGAGCTTCAGGCCCAAGGACGCCGATGACTTCTGGGACGTTGCACCCTTCGAGATCGAGGACATGCGCGACCACGTGGGACTCGTCTGGTCCACTTACGTCGAGGAGCGCGGCTGGGACGACGGGCAGGAGGCGGCGGAGCGCGACCGCTTGCAGCACCTCCTGCCGGCCGCCCTGCTGGGCTTCGCCTGGGAGCAGATGGCCAATGCCTCCAAGGGGGCCACGCTGGAGAAGGCGCCCGAGGTGGCGACCGTCCTGGTGGAACTGGCCCGGCGTTTCGAGGCCGGTCCGGATGAATTGTTCGATGCGTGGCTCGGCATTGGAGGTGAAGAATGAGCGTCAACGCCGCCGCCAACGCCGCCATTGCAGCCACGGCCGCCAGCGCGGCCAGCGGCACCCCCAAGGCCCCCATCTCCAAGACCGCAGACCGGGCCGCGCTCGATCCGGTCGAGCGCGACCGCGCCGATGTCCAGGCCCTCCTCGATGTGCTGCCCGCACGGCTCTTCGAGGGGCCCGTCGAGCGCGTGGAGAACGACGGCCAGGTGCTGCTGCGGGCGGAGGGTGGCCGCGACATCGACCGCCACGCCCTGGAGCAGGCCTTCTACAGGGCCTACAACAACCCTGGCGAACACGGCGGCCGCTTCATCCGGCCCATCCGCGACCAGGCGGCCGTCAACCGGTTCGTCGCCTCCCTGGCGGCAGCCAACACGTCCCGCTGGAGCTGGGTGCCCAACGTCCGCTTCGTGCGCGCCGAGAAGGACCACATCATCGTGGAAGCCGGAAGCGGCGTGCAGCGCCGCGTCAATCCCCTGGTCTACGACGGCCCCGATGGCAACGGCCTCGGCCGGCTGGTGGAGTCGGGCGAACGGCGCGAGGGCCAACCGAGTTGGTACTTCGCCCTCGGCGAGGACGGCATCGATTCCGCCATGAAGGACATCGTGCGCGTCTACTGGGCCATCAGCCCCCTGGGAGCCCCGGCGTTCATTCACGAACTGACGAAGCAACTCAACAAGAACCGCATCCCGTTCCACTCCAAGGTGTGCCGGGATCCCACCCACTACGGCCGGGCGGATGCCGGCGTGCTGTACCTTCCCGGCTACGTCTGGGACCGAGCCTCGGCCATCGTCGCCGACATCCACGCCTCCATTGAGGGCCACCTGCTTCCGTGGACGCCGCGCTTCACCAAGCCCCTGGCCCGCGGACTGGCCTTTGCAGAAGACCCCGGCGACGGGGAGAGCTTCGGAACCTCCCGCGCGGCCGTCGTCCTGGACGCTGTCTTGGAGGCCATCGACGAAGGCATCGACCGGGACGGTCTCCTGGACGAAGTCATCGTCCGCATGGAGAGGGACGGCTACAAGATGGGGCGGCTCCACGTGAAGCCGGAAACCCGGCGGGACTACAGCCTGGACGACTACTACCACCCGCGGCGGGCACTGGCTGCCCTCGGGGGTGGCGCATGACCGACTGGCTGCGTGAGGCCGCCACCATCGGCGACCGGTTCGTTGCCGAGGCGTTGTGGTCGGACGACCGCTGCACCTGGATCCAGCGCGATCTGCAGGAACCGGATGACCCGGTGGGCAAGGGGCCCATCGCGCGCACCCTGGACCCGACGCTCTACAGTGGGCTGGCGGGCGTGGGCGTGTTCCTGGGCCAACTCGCTGTGTACACCGGCTCCAGCGACCACGCCAACGCCGCCCTGGGTGCTATCCGACGCGCCCTTGACGATGTGGAATTGGCGCTGGATCTCGCGCCCCGCCACGGCTACCGCGGTCCCGCATCACCCGGCTTCTACTCGGGAGGCATTGGCATTCTGTGGGCGACCGGCGAGGTGGCCCGAATCCTGAACGATGACGAGGTGCTGCAACGGACCCGGACCCTGCGGGCCAAACTCATCGAAGCCCAGCCCGTGTCCACCGGTTCCCGGGATGTCATGGGGGGCAGCGCCGGCGTGATTCCCGTCCTTCTGGAGTGGGCCGCCGAAGGCGGCGAGGACGCCGCCCCCGCGTTGGCCTACGCCGAACTGCTGGGCCAGGAGCTCCTTGAGTCAGCCATCCGAGACGGCGACAGTGTCTCGTGGCCCTTCGTCAGCCGCACGGGCGACGGAACGCCCCTGACCGGCTACAGCCACGGAAACGCCGGCTACGCTGTTGCACTGGCCAAGCTGTTCGAGGCAACGGGCAATGAGGAGTACTACGCGGCAGCCGCCGGGGCCCTGGTCTACGAGCAACTCAACTTCAGCGACGAGCACCAGAACTGGTACGACCTGCGTGAGGTGGACGGGAAGGCTGGCCCACCCTCCACGATGACCGCCTGGTGCCACGGTGCCCCCGGCATCGGGATCGCACGGCGCCTCAGCCTCAACGTCCTCGGCGACCCCGCCGCGCACAACGACCTGCGCATCGCCGCCGCCACGACGCGCGCCTTCCTGGAGCGCCGGCTGGACGTTCCCGACCTGCCAGCCACCTACTGCCACGGCGTCGTCGGCAACCTGGATTGCCTCCTCTTCATGGGCGACCCCGAGCACTACGCGGCCGATGTCCAGATGGCCATCAGCGCCATGACCCACCGCGCCAAGTTGTACGGCACCGACGCCCGGCAGGCCTGGTCACACCCCTTCCTGGAATGGCCCATCGGACGCCCCGGGTACGACGATCTGAGTCTGCTCAAGGGCCTCGCCGGCACCGGCCACTTCCTCCTCCGCCTGCACAGCGGGTTTGCTGTCCCCACCGCACTGGTGGCGGGCGGATCCCTGCTTGAGCAGCCCACGCGGCAGCCCCTCCCCGAAGCCACCGAGGCAACGGCCCCGGGCGTCGCGGACGCGCTGGAGGCCAGGACCTGATCAAGAGGTGGTACATGGAAGGCAAGACCAATCTGCTGACACGGGACATCGAGCGACTCGAGAACACCAGCTTCGCCACGGCATTCGCCGGCGCTGGCCCCCAGGACGAAGGCCCGCTGGACTCCGTGGGCGTCGGATACGAAGACAGCTTCGCCGCGTGCATGTTTACGCATTACTCCCTCGTCGACTGCCTCGCCGGCTCCGGCGACGTCTGCGTGTGGGTGCAAAGCGAATGCTCCTGCGGCTGCCTGGGGTGTGACCCCGAAGCGGTGCCTCCGGCGCTACAGCCCTACCAGGGCGGCGTCGGCGAGGAGAGCCGCTGGCTGCTTGACGTCATCCGGAGGGGGTGATTCCCGTGGGTCAGGCCATCCACCTTTCCGTGCGCGACATCCAGCGCCTAGAGAACACCAGCTTCGCCGCGGCCTTTGCAGCTGGCGACGACGCGTTCGACGAACTGGCCGCTGGCGACCGGGACACATCCGGTTGCGACCCCCTTCGCACCTTCACCGGGTGCCTCACCGCCCCGGGCACCGGCAAGGTCTGCATCTGGGTGCAGAGCGAATGCTCCTGCGGCTGCCTGGGATGCGACCCTGAGGCCCTCCCGCAGGCGTTGCAGCCGTACCACGGCGGCATCGAGGAGGAGGGCCGCTGGTTCCTGGACATCATCCGGCGAGGGTGAGCCACAAACAAGGAGAGAATACCATGAATGGACCAATACCTGATCTGCGCGAAATCGAGCGCCTTGAGAACACCAGCTTCGCCACGGCATTTGCCGGCGGCGCAGAAGACAACGGACCGGCCGATACTCTGGGTGAGGGGCGCACGGCGGTCTGGGGAGACAACACGATCATCGACTGCATCCTGACCATCGACGGGCCCTACGGCACCATCATCGTGTGCATCGAGAGCGAGTGCTCCTGCGGCTGCATCGAGTGCGGCGACACCAACCCATTCGACGACCTGTTCACGACGCCGACGGCCCACTTTACCGCGGTGGGCCCGGACCACGCTGCCGAAGGCATCCTGGACATCATCCGGCGCGGTTAGACCACCCGCCGGGGGGCCACGAGCCCACCCGGCCATCCATCTCCTCGACCTGGTGTGTCGGGGATCGGGGTATGGCACACCCCTGGGGTCGGCGTTCGCGCCGGCCCCTTCCCTTTCAACCGCGGTCGGGCCCAAGCCAGGCATCACCCGGGCCCGACCGCCCTAGCCTTCCCGGCAATTACAGGTGACCCCATGACCACCATTCCTGACGTGCGCGACATCGAGCGCCTTGAGAACACCAGCTTCGCATCTGCGTTTGCGGGCGAAGCCGCCCCGGACGAACACGCAACCGTGTCAGCCACGCCGGATGGCCTGGCGGAATCCTGGATCGATTGTTCGCCCATCTGGCCAACGCAGGGCGGCGCGTGCCAGAATTCCATGATCGACGACTGCCCGAGCGTCTGGGATTGCGATCCGCATCCGTTGCATTGGAGTCCCCTGGCGCCGCTGACCACATCGGATTTGCCCATCGTGGGCGAGCAGAACGGCTTGCTTGATGCCATCCGGCGGGGCTGAACCAAAACCGTCCGCGGAGAAGCCGTGCCAAATCAGTTTGCCTCGCAGCCGGATTGCATCGGGGGCCCAGCTCCCTGGGTGGCCATCCCACCGTTGGTTACCGATCTAGCCAACAGACCTTTGAAGCGGCTCCAGAGCCGCTCGGCAATGCTTATTCCCAACCTCGAGAGGTGGTTGCCCGTTGGCGTCGCATGGTAGGTGGACGCTGCTGGTCCTGCTCCTGGTTGCAGGTCCTGTAGGCGCTTCAGGTGGAACAAACGACCTCCACGTCGAGGGCGGCATTACGGTACGCGGCACCGCGGCCCTGCTTGGAGACCTTTCCTTGTCCCTGGCCGGCCCGGCTCTGGTGGCAGACGCGGACGAGGTGCGAAAGCGGGGCCTCCTGCTGGAAGGCGCCCAAACGGCTCGGCTGGTCAACGCGCCTCTGGAGGTCTTTGTGGTACGCGGCCCGACGGGCGGATTGGTCAACGCCAGCCGCGCCGCAGCGCAACACGTGGTCACCCAGACGGATGTCCAGGGCATCGTCTCCTTCATTTCTGCCGGCGAAGGCCCGGCCCTGTACCGCGTCCTGGGCCCGCTGGGGCGCGAACTGACCCTCCAGGTGGAAGAGGCCAACGCCGTTCACCTGACGGCGCCGGCGCTCCTCGACCGGAGGCCCAACGGCGGCTTCCTCGGCCATGCCCCAAAAGTCGACGGACAGCCCATCGGATCCAGCGCCCCGGTCATGATGGGACAGGCGCCGGGCATCACATCGTGGCACCTGGAGGATGGCTACGCGGCAGTCCTGTTTGACGGCGAGTTTCGCGTCGGCAGCGGCGCCGCAGCACCCGTCTGGAAGACCGGCCGCTTCCTCAACGAGTCGGCCAGCACATTCGACCCCGTGACGGGCACCGGCCGCTACGTGTACGACCACCTCGTGCTCCTTGTTGAATCCCCAGACGGTCGCGTCCAGACGCCTGGCGGATGGGGACTGGCCGCCACCCGCCTGCAGGGCCACCTGGACGGCGAAGCGGCCTGGGCGGGCGTTGACGCCAAGCTGACGGCGGACGGCGAACCCCTGCCGTATGATCCGGAACTCCTGCTGCTGCGTGGACGCCTGGCACTGGAGGCCAACGTCCAGGGCAGCGAAGTGTCCTGGTTCGTGGAGGGCCCGGTTGAATTCCTCGCCGCCGATGGCGTACCCTGGATCGAGCGTGGACCCGGCGCCGCGCTGGCCGCCACCACCCTGCTGGCGCTTGCACTCAGTCTCTTCACCGACCTGGGTCGTAGCCTGCTGACGTTTGTGGTGGGCAGCCACACACCCAAGCTCCTGAAGGCCAAGCCGCTGGGCAACGACCTCAGGCGACAGATGCTGCGCGTGATCCACGAACAGCAACCGATCCGCCAGACGGATCTGGTCACCGCCACGGGCGCCTCGAAGACCACCGTCGCGTACCACCTGCGCATCCTCCTGGCACACGACCTCCTGCAAACCGAACTGGACCGAGGTGTCGGCCAGCGCAACACCACCTTCATGCTCAACAGCAACTCCATGCACTTCATCACCGCCGGCGTGGCGGATTTCCTCGGCGCCACTCCCACCGCCCAGGCGCGCACGGCGCCAAACGTCGTGGCCAGCCGCGCCCTGGCCGCCGTCAACAGCAATCCACTGCGACGCGCCATGTTCGATGCGCTTCGGGAACATGGCCCCATGGATTTTGCCGCCCTGCGGGACCGCCTGGTTGCCAGCGGGGCGGTGGAGAAGCTGCCCCAGAGCAGTGCCAGCCACCACTTGCAACAGCTCGTCACCGCGGGGGCTCTAGCCGAAAGCCGGGTCGACCGACGCAAGATCTACGCTGCCAACGTGGACCCGTCGATGGTTCGCGCCGAACAATACCGGCGCTTCCTTGAACAGGAGGATGCCCTGGAGTTGGTGGAGTCACTCGTCGAGGGCGGCCCGGCCACCCGTGAAGAACTGCGCGCCCGCCTGGTTGGGGCGGGACTCAGCGACCGCCAGGCAGCCCGGCACTGTTCCCGGGCGCGCCATTTGGCCGGCATGCACATCTTGGATGTTGGCGAGGATGGACGTTACAGGCCTGCCGCCTTCCTGGCAGGCATGCCTCGCAATCCCCGCAGCAAAACAGAGGGTGCCTGATGCGCGCACTTGCCATCGTGGTGCTTCTGCTGGCCGGCTGCATGGGCGACCCCGGCCCCGAGTCCGGTGATCCCCTGGGCACCCCCCCGGTGGTTCCCGCCCTGCCGCCCGGCGTGCCGCTGGCCGACCAGACGTGGGTCGCATCGCAATGCGAGATCGCGTCGGCCGTCATGACCGTCGATCGCATGAGCGTCGCCCAGCACCTGCCCGCCGGCTACGCGCCCGCCGATGCGGCAACGGCAACCGTAGCGCTCTTCATCGCGGATTGCCCCACCATCACCACGAGCAACAGCACCCTCGTGGGGCCAACGCAGATCACGTTCGTGGAGGTTCCCGTGCGCGCCAAGACCAACGAGACGGATGCCGTGGAAACGTACCTGCTTGAGGTGGTGGTTTCGGACGACGCGCTGGGCGCTGCGCTGCGGGAAGGCGGCTACCCCGCCCGGCCCGGCAACCTCTCCATGACCCCCATCGCGGCGGGCCGGTCGCTGCTGCTCGAAGGGGCTGATTTGCGTTACCAGGTGGATGCGCCCGCCCTGGCAGGTGACGCCGACGGCGTGCCTCTGTCCCGCCTGTATCTGCACCACCACGGACCCGCCGATGGGGGCCACCTCATCCGGCAGGCGTACCAGGAAGCAACGGCTTTCCAGATGCCCCAGGCTGCCATCCTGACCGCAGAAGGCGGCATACTCGGCGAAATGCTCGCGGGCGGCGCCTGGCCTGCACTCTTGGTCCTCGCGACTGCGACATCGGTGCTGGAATTCCAATGATGCGCCCACCCCACCGCGTGCCGGGTGCGTCTCGATAGAAGAGGGTCAAACTGCGCCTCCATTATATCAAACGGGAGTGATCCGAACATGA
>JBFIJP010000019.1:0-19547 GCA_041600695.1 Thermoplasmatota archaeon
GTGCGCGGTGTCTACGTTCCGACGCTTGAACCTGTTGTCCTGCTGGGCGCAGTCGTGGGCGCGGCGCTCATGGCCCGCCGCCGCTTCGACGACGAAGAGTAGATCGACCCAGGCTATTCATCAGGCCACTCATCCTCGTCCCCCCCTCGTTCCCTCTCTCTTTTGTTTCCTTGGGTGCTTGCCGTGATTCTCCGAGCCGCCATCATCCTGAACTTGGGCTTGGCCCTCCTTGCCGTCACGCCAGCGGCCGCTCAGGACGAGGCCTTGGGGGTCCTCTACGAGTTTGACGTGGAGGTGGATTACGGGCCGCACGAGGTTCCCATCAACGGAGCCGTCAACGTCCCCATCGTTTTCCATGACCGCAGCCGCGACACTCCCACCGCCTTCCTGCCTGAAGGCTCGTCGCAGGTTCCGATCTTCCTGCATTACGTCGACTGGGAGGTCACTTCCCTGTTCGATAACGATCAGGGATGGGTTGCGCTCCCGGTGACCGGTTTCGCGTCTACGGCCGGCGACGAACGCGAGGTCACCCTGACGGTCCTCGCGGGTCCCACGACAACCAATCCCTACTTCAAGCTCAATCTAACCGCGGTCATTCGCACCGACCATGGCACCTATCACCGCCCGGTGGAACTGTTGTTCTACACTCCCGGTATTCCTGGTTTCGCGGTTCGCAACCTGGCAAGTCTGGAACTGGCGCCTCGTGAGGTTGGAGATGCCGGCCTTATTATCACGAACGTCGGGGTTTTCCCGCGGACGTTTGATTCGGAGATTGTTTCCAATCCCTGTGGCCTGCGCATCGCTCCCCCGAGCACCGCTGTCGTCAACGAACGAGAGATGAAGGCGGTTCCATTTTCAGTACAGGGGCCCGAGTCGCGCCCGCTGTATCTGTCCGAGGACTGTTCCGTCATGATCCGCGTTTTCGCCCGCGACAACCCCGAGGTCGGCTTGAACGCGGTTGTCAGCGTGGTCGTCAACGGCTGGTACCTGGACCCCGCATGGGGCTTCACGGGGGCGTTCTTTGCAATCTTCCTCCTGCTCTTGGGTTGGTTCGTGGCTTCACGCAAGGGCCGAATCGAGGAGGAATTGCTCGGCAAGCCGCAGAAGCCGTGGACCATCCCTGTCGAGAAGGTCTATCTTGATCGTCTCAAGGAAACGGATTCCCACGCCTGGTACGTGGTGCGCCATTACCTCATGGAGGATGAGTACCGCTCCGCTCTGATGTGGTACAGTGCGTATAAGCGTGGAACGAAGAACCAGCGCGCGCGGGAACGCATGATTGTGGCCCACGAGCGGGCCTTCACCCGCTGGAAGCAGCGGGAGCAGCGCAAGGCTGACAAGCCATTGCGCGCAGCAGACCGGTACGACAACAAGCTTCAGGCCAAGCTCGACCGGAAGGGCGCGAGGCGCCACCGAAAGGAGACGGCCAAGTGGGCGGCGCTGGTGAAGAAGATCACGGCGGCGCACGAGCGGCGGGTCGAGAAGCTGGAAGCCAAGTGGCAGGCGGCTGCCAAGAAGGCGCGCAAGCGCGGCCAGCCGGAGCCGGAGAAGCCGGATCTCGGCGAGCCCGACGTGCCGGACCAGCCTGTGCTAACCCAGGTGCCGTTGGAAGAGCACCGGTGGTCGCGCAAGGCGGATCGGTACCGGGGTCGCATGGATCGCAAGAACCAGCGCTTGCTCGGCAAGCTTGAGCGGGCATCCGCGCGCCGGCTGAACAAGGTGCGGCGCAAGGCGCAGCGCGCGGCCAAGAAGCTGGATGATCCTGAGTTCGTTGAGGAGCATCCGCTGCTGTTGGGCGATACTCCGTCCTGATTCGAGGTGGTTCGCCGGATGCGACGACTCAGGTCGGTCGATCTCCGGCGGGGGCGGTGGCTGGCGCCGGGGCCGCGGCGGCTTACGGCTTGATGGGTCGCAGGGCGACTTCTTCGAGATCGTAGCCCACGGGGCATTCGATCTTGCCGTGGGTTGCTGCGATCTCATAGTGCGCGCCTGCAATGGGCCCAACCGGGTGGCAGAGTTTGTAGCGGGGGCACTCGGGCCGGCCGCAGGGGATGGGCTTCCACGTCGCGGCCGTGCCGCGCAGCAGTTTGCGTTCCAGGCTGGTGGGGAATGCAGTGGGGACGGCCTGCACTACGCGAACCCTGTCGCCGTCGTGCAGGTTGCATGGGTGGGTTACGTCCCGCAGTTCGGTGACCTCGTACGTTGTGCCCGGCGTGAGGTTGAAGCAAAGGCGCTGGAAGGGGCAGCCTTCGCACTCGGGGCCCTTGTTGGCCCCGACGAACGTGAACCGGTACCCGTGGGCTGCCAGCCCTTCTGGTACCAGTGTGAGGTTGCCCATGGGCGCGCCGACTGGGGTTTGGTTCTTCACGTTTTCCGGCGCGTTGGCTTCGGGCGGCGGTTCAGATGACGCCGGTGGTGCGGCAGAGCTTCGTCGCGGCGTCGCGGGTCAGGCCGCTCTCGCCTAGGATGGTGTATCGCTCGGGCCGCAACTTGTGGCAGGTGGTCAGGGCGTCGATCAGGACGTCTTCGCTGATGCCGAGGGCTTCGGCGGTTGTGGGGGCGCCGATGCTGTTGAGGAACGCTCGGATCTGCTGCCAGTCGCCGCCATGCAGTTGCATCATGAGGATGGAGCCGATGCCGACCTGTTCGCCGTGCATGGCGGCACCTGGGGCCATGCGGTCGAGGGCGTGGCTGAACATGTGTTCGGCGCCGCTGGCGGGGCGGCTGCTGCCGGCGACGGCCATGCTGACACCGCTGACCACCAGGCTTTTGACGGTCAGCCATGCGGCTTCCTCGATGCCGGGTTTGATGATGCTGGCGTTCTCCATGAGGAGTTCTGCGCCGCTCTTGGCAAGCACGGATGCAAATGAGCTGTACTCCTCGGCCTTGAGTCGGTGTGCGAGCTTCCAGTCGAGAACCGCGGTCAGGTTGCTCACCACGTCGGCGCAGCCTGCGGCAAGCATGCGAAACGGTGCCTTGGCGATAATCTGGGTGTCGGCGACGATGGCGACGGGGGGTTTGGCTTCAACGCTGCTGGATCCGCTGGTGTCCTTGATGGAGGCGCGGCCGCTACAGATGCCGTCGTGGCTGGCGCTGGTGGGGGCGCTGACGAAGCCGGGCCCGTGCCGGAATGCGGCCAGTTTGGCGACGTCGATGACGCTGCCGCCGCCGGCTCCCACGTAGAATCCTGCCTTCACCTCCTTGCCGAGGTCCATGGCCGCGTCCACGGATTTCATCGTCGGTGCCGGGGACTCAAAGAAGTGCACATCGTAACCCGCGCCGCGCAGGCTGTCTTCCACGATGTCTCCGACCAGCGTCCGGGTCATCTTGTCCACGACGACCAGTCCGTCACCGTGGGGTTCAAAGTCGCTGACCACTGCGCCGAGGCGATCCAGGGCGCCGCGGCCCACGAGCACCTGGCGGGGGAAGATCATGGTCTTGAGCTTCGCCTGACCGCCGAAGTCGTCCATCGGGCGGCCGATGCTGGCTCGGGTCAAAAACGACTTGCCCGTGTGCCGGCGTGTGCCGGACGATGCAGCGCCCGTTCATCGGCGGTTGCCGGGGACCTCCGGAGGGAGATGTTTGTGGAGGTGATGAACGTGGGGTTCTTCGGCCCGCCAAGATCGCGCAGGGTTTCGGTGGCCTCAAGTGGTGCAGCCAAATGGCGGCGCGTGCCGGACTTGAGCGACAACACGGATGCCACTGCGGCGCTCCTGCAACGGACCAGGCGGATCGCCATGGTGGGTGCCAGCGACAAGGAGGGGCGCCCATCCAGCAACGTTTTTGCGTTCTTGATCCGCCGCGGCTATGATGTGTTGCCGGTCAATCCGACGGCGGATGCCGTGCACGGGGTGCCCACGGTGCCTGACCTGGCGGCCGCGGCGCGCCACTGGCCCGAGGGCATCGACCTGGTCGATGTGTTCAGGCGCCCCGACGCCGTCGAACCCGTGGTGGACGAAGCCATAGCGGTTGGCGCCCGGGCCATTTGGTTCCAGCTTGGCGTTATAAACGAGGCCGCGATTGCCAAGGCGCTGGAGGCCGGGCTGGAAGTGGTGGTGGACCGCTGCCCCGCCATTGAGATTCCCCGCCTTGGCCTGTAATGTGTCTCCTTGTTGGCTCCTGTGGGAGGGGCTAAATCATCGCTGGAGAATCGTCGGGCGGACAACAGGGTGACCGCGAAACATAAGTGGAAGTAGCTGATTCCGCCACATGGTGCTGGGCATGTTCAGTGGTATCGTTCCGAGATTGATAGCGATAGGATTAGTTTCGCTGGTGGCAATGCCAGCAGGGAACTCGGCCCTGGTCCCTGCTTTTGGCAACTCCTCCATCTGTCCCGTCGTCACCCAGGAGCCGGATATCGGAAGTGGATGCTGGGGCGAGGATGGCCTTTTCATTTCCATCGACGAACTCGGACGCGAAGTGGGCCGGACCCACGGCGGTGACGAACTTTTCGCCAGCCATTCCCATGACGACCCGCCGTCCGAGTACCCCCTGGCTCGTCCCCCCCAGTGCGTCGGCATGAACTCCGTGAGTCCCCGCATCATCGTCATCTATGCACGCGCCCACGACGACCGGGACCGCCACGCCGAACTGGAATCCACCGTGCGCGACCTCGTGTGGGGCGCCAACGGCTTCGTGCGCGAGGCAGGCCTTGAGGCCGGCAAGCGCGCCGACCTCCGCGTGGAGTGCGATGGACCCCGCGTCTACATCCACAACGCCGAGCTGCCCACAGACCGTGACCTCGCGAACTTCTACACGATCCGCAATGACCTCCAGAACTTGGGCTTCAACAGCCCGCTTTACAAGTACTGGGTCTTCTATGACGATCGCGGTGCCTGCAAGTGCACCGGCATGGCCAACATCTACAAGGATGACGCCTTGTCGCCGCTCAACATGAACAACGGCAACCCCGTTGCCGCCCCCATGTTTGCCGTCAACTTCGGTTACTACAGCATCCCGGTCATGCTGCATGAGCTCCTCCACACCATGGGTGGCGTCCAGGATTCGGCGCCCCACACCACGGAGGCCACTCACTGCACGGATGGCCGCGACATCATGTGTCGACGCGACCAGGGGCGGCTGGGCCAGTTGTACACGCACAAGGCCTGCCACCAAGTGGTGCTGGATTGCAACAAGGACGACTACTTCAACCTCCAGCCAGAGCCCGGCAGCTACTTGGCCAACAATTGGAACATTGGCTCGACCTACAACCTGTACATCCAGGTTGGCGCCATGCCGCCGATCTAGGCAGGCGAGCGACGCACGGATAAACCCGCAGTCGTTGCCGTGCCAGTGATGATCATGCGTGCCTTGGCGGCCGTTGCCATTCTGTTGGGTTTGCTTCTGACGGGATTGGGAACAGCCCAGTATCAACCCATTCAGCCTCCTGACCCCTCCCTTTTCGTGGCCCGAGAAGACTTGGCGGGGGCGGGCAATCTTAGTGGCGCCCAGCGGATCCTGCGTTTCGTCCAGGTCTCCGACGCGCACATCATTGATGATGATGCGCCGCCGCCCATGCGCTCGGCACCACTGGACGCATTGTTCGCCCCGATTACCAGTTCTGCAGAGCGCCCCCAGGAGGAATACACCGACGAAGTGCTCAATGCCATCGTTGCGTCCATCAATGGGGTCCACCGCGCTGACCTGCTCGATTTCGTCGTCTCCACGGGAGACAATATTGACAATGAGCAGGAGAATGAACTCATGCGTTTCATTGACAACTGGGAAGGTACCTTTACCACCAAGGGTCCCATTTCTGGATTCGATTGTCTTCCGGATGGCCAGTCCGCCGACTTGGAGGATGACTCCAGCGACGTGACCGCGGCTTGCACGCACCTGCCCGAGGCGATGGCTGGCAACAACACCGCCCTCGCTTTCGGGTTGCCGTGGTACTCCGCCTTTGGAAATCACGACGGCCTGATCCAGGGGAACGTCCCCATTGAACCCAGTTTCCAGGAGGCCGCTGCGGAGTTTGGTCGCTACTTCCTTGACCAGGACGAGTACGTCGCCATGCACTTCGCCGCCGGCAGCCAGTGCGCCGGGGGTGCCCCGGCGGGCACGATCCTGGACGACTACGGGCATGGCTTCGGCTACGCCGGCGACCGCCTCTGCGACGACGATCCCGACAACGACGGATACTACAGCTTCACGGTTCGGGGAGTCCATGCCATCGTGCTGGATACCGTCAACGACGATTTCGTCACCGCCAACGAAAACCTGGCAGGCTTCTTCAACCCACAGTTGACACTGGGTTACGACCTCATCGGTGGTTACGCCGAGGGCGCCGTCGATCCCGACCAGTATGCGTGGCTTGAGGCAGAACTGGCCGCCAACACGGACAAGCTGGTCCTGCTGTTCAGCCACCACACGGTCAATTCCATGTTCCCCGACGAGGCCGGCGGCCTATGCGGTCCACCAGGGTGCCTGCCCAATCTGCTTCGGGAAGCCGGCTACAAGACGGGGGACGATCTCATTGAGACACTAACGGCTTACCCCAACGTGGCGGCCTGGATTGGCGGCCACACGCACCAGCACCGCATCCAGGCGAAATCGTTGGAGGGCGCGGCCAGTCCAGGGTTCTGGAACGTGGAGACCAGCAGCCTCGTTGACATGCCCCAGGAGGCTCGCGTCATCGAATTGTGGCAAACTGCGGACGGGAAGGCGTTTCTGAAGCTGGAACGGTTTGGTCATGACTACCAGCCTTCGCTCCAGCTGGCCGCCGGCGACGTACAGTTTGACGCCGAGGAAGCAGCAGGCCAGGATATCGACCAGGATGTCCTTCTCTGGGTTGACGTGCCATCGACGGTGCTCCTGGAGCCACAGCCCCTCCTGCCCCGCACACTTGACCTTCGCCTGGTGCAGCCGGAATCCACGGGCAACGGCACCGCCCTGGCCGAGGAGGTCCAGATCATCGTCGAAGCGCGGGACAGCGTCACGGGCGCCGGCGTGCCCGGCTTGTCGGCGGCCGTCACCATCACGCACCAGCCGGGCGGGGGTGGTGCAATTGCCACTGACCTGGATGCCATCCAGCTCGTCGAGGGCGACGCGCCGGGGTTGTACCAGACGCCGTTTACGCCCACGGAGGCAGCGACCCACTTTGTCACCGTGGAGGTGGCAGCAAAATCTCCGTACCCCGAGACGCGCCGGGTGTTCAGCTTCCCCGCTGGCGAAATCGGGGCCGCGGGCGGCGATGGCGAGGACACACCCGCGCTGCCGCTGGCCCTCGTGCTGGTCGGCCTGGCTTTGCTGGCCGTGCGCCGTCGGCCGGGCAACTCATAGCACCGGGTCTGGCCAGGGCACCGCCTTCGAGCGCAGCTTCAGCGGCGATCTGAGAACGTTTCCTGGACGTCCCGCAGGACCCGCTTCACTTCAGCCACGGCCTCGGGGTGCTTGGCCAGCTCGTCCGCCACGACCTGTTTGAAGCGCAGAATGAAGGCCGATGTGGCCTCCTCTGCCACATCCCGAACCTGCTGCGCGACACGCTCCGCCTGAGCGCGCAACTGTTCTGCGACGGCCTGGGCATCGGGAGGAAACTCGGACGGGCCGGACATGCCACTCGTGCATCCGCCCTGCTGGCTAAAGAGCCGACGGCCCCAAGCGTTTTGGCAGAAGTCCTCCTGGACCACCCGTGGCCGACCGCCGCGTTTCCTACTGGTTCTGGTGGCTACTGCTTGCCGGGTTCCTTCTCACGGGTGCAGGCCTGCTTACGAGCCGCGACTCCGGGAGGCAGCTGGTGGGCATTGCGCTCCTCTTCGTGCCCCTGGTCGTCTTCAGCCTGGTAGCCCTGGCGTATTACCTCAAGCAGCAGGCGATGGCCCGTCGAAACGCCTGACCTGACGCGTCAATGCTCGCTGCCGAATTGCTCCAACCCGTCTCGCAGGAGCGCCCCTAGCCGCCGCATTTCGGCCACGGCATCCGGCTGGTGCACGGCCAGCTTCGCCGCATGCTCGGCGGCCACCTCGGCAACGTCCTTGGCCAACTCGCGGGTCTGCCGCAGCGTCTCGGCACCGAGTGCTCGCAGATCCTCTGGGCGCAGCCGGTCAAAGTCGAGTCGTCCCATCACCGGTCCCTTTGACGGCCCGGGCCAAGAAGTCGCCGGTTCGGGACCAGGGGAGACGGGTGCCGGCCGCTGTTGGCTCTGCTCCCCGCGGGATCCAATGCCCGAGGGCCGGAGCCCCCTACGGGACCTGACCCCCTGGGGGCTCCGCCCCCGAAGGGACTCCCCCGAGCTTGGGCCGGTCTGCTGCGCAGACCGACCTGACGCGGCCTGGACGCGCGAAATCGTCGAACAAAAGGATTGGAAAAGGGAAGAGGCGGACCCAGAGGGATTCGAACCCTCGTCTGAGCCTCCGGAGGGCTCGGTGATATCCAAGCTACACCATGGGTCCGTAAGGTTGAGCGAGTGCAACGAGCGAGACGTTACGGAGCCAGGCCGAGGCGCGTAGTGCCTTGGCCCGGGTCCAAAGGGGTTGAGCGAGTGCAACGAGCGAGACGTTACGGAGCCAGGCCGAGGCGCGTAGTGCCTTGGCCCGGGTCCAAAGGGGTTGGGCGAGTGCAACGAGCGAGGCGTTACGGAGCCAGGCCGAGGCGCGTAGTGCCTTGGCCCGGGTCCAAAGGGGGTTGAGCGAGTGCAACGAGCGAGACGTTACGGAGCCAGGCCGAGGCGCGTAGTGCCTTGGCCCGGGTCCAAAGGGGGTTGAGCGAGTGCAACGAGCGAGACGTTACGGAGCTAGGCCGAGGCGTCGCGCCTTGGCACGCCGATTTCGCACCCCTGGTCACGCCAGTGATGATGCCCTGCCGAGGCGCGCCACACGCACCCCCCATTTGACCCCTTCGCGCTGGGTCAGGGCTGGCCCAGGCGTCGCCGCTCGTACAGCATGGTCCCTCCGGACACAGCAAACGCCAGCGCGGCGACGTAGAAGAGGGGCGAGCCCCCGGCCGCCGCGATGAGGCTGGTGGCCGCCGCCAGGAAGAGGATGGCTGCCCCGGCGAGTCGAGAATCCATGCGGCCCAAATCGCGTCCCTTGGGTTAGACGTTGCGGGGTGGGTCGCCCGTGGGTCCGGGCCGGGAGGCGGGCCACGTGTCAAGACCCGGCGGGGTATGGACGGGTGTGGACGAGCGCCCGGCGGGCGACCCCGTGGAGACACCTGCGCTGCGGCAGGCTGCGTGCTGCGACTCCGAGCCGCCCTGCCTGCTCTGCCCCCTGCGGCCGGAGAACAGCCGCCGGAGCTTGCGCGAGTTGCGCAATGAGGGGCTGTACGCGAACCTAGTCAAGCTGGGGTTCAGGTAGATTCCGGCGTCGAAGCCTTGATGGCCGGGCGCTGGGTCGCGGGGCCGTGACCCACTGGGCTGACGTTGAGGCCGAGCGCCTCTTGGAGATGCACGGCGGCAGCAAGCAGGTGTTCGCTACCGCCATCACGCCCAGCGGGCCGATCCATGTCGGCAACATGCGTGAGGTCCTGACCACGGAGGCCATCTTCCGGGCGACCCGGGACGCTGGCGGCGACTGCGAGCTCATCTACATCGCCGACGACTACGACCCGCTGCGCAAGGTGTACCCGTTCCTGCACCCCAGTTACCAGGAGCACGTCGGCAAGCCGCTGCGAGAAATTCCCTGCCCTGACGCCGATGGCCGGCCCAATGGCTGCGGCACCCACGACAGCTACTCGGAGCACTTCCTGGAACCCTTCCTCGCCAACCTGCGGGCGCTGGGCGTCGCCCCGACGGTCCTGTCCGCCTACGACCTTTACGCGGAGGGCCGTTATTCCGATGCCACCGTGCTGGCCTTCGACAAGGTGGATGACGTGCGTCGGATCATCGAGACGGTCAGCAAGCGGCAACTGCCCAAGCGGTGGGCGCCGTTCAACCCCCAGTGCCCCACCTGCCGGCGCATCTCGGGCACCGAGGTGCTCGATTTTGTTGCCCCGCTGGCACGCTGCGTCTGCACCGCCTGCTCCAAGGGCACCGACGACCCGGACGCTGGCACCTTCACCGTGGACATCCGCGAGGGTGGCGGGGGGAAGCTGCCGTGGCGCCTGGACTGGCCCGCCCGCTGGGTGTTCCTCGGCGTCACCTTCGAGGCGTTTGGCAAGGACCACGGCGCCAGCGGCGGATCGTGGGACACGGGCATTCCCCTCGTGCGTGAGATTTTCGGCGGCCAGGAGCCTCACCACGTCATGTACGAGTTCCTGCAACTGAAGGGCCAGGGTGCCATGCACAGCAGCACGGGGCTCGCCATCAGCGCCACGCAGATGCTGCAGATGACGCCCCCGGAGGTCCTGCGTTACCTGTTGATGCGGCAGAGCCCCCGCAAGCACATTGACTTCGATCCCGGCCTGGGCATTCTCACGCTTGTCGACGAATTTGACCGCCTCGAAAGGGTGTACTTTGGCGCCGAGGAGAACGCCGGCGACCTGACCGAGGTTGAGCGGACGTACCAACTCTCCTGCCCCAGCGGCGCACCCGCCGACATGCCCAAACCCATCGCGTACCGGCACCTGACCACGGTGGCACAAATGGCCGACTCCGTCGAAGGCGTCGAGGCCATCCTGCGCAGGAGCGCCGAGGTTACGGGTGACCTGACGGATTCCGACCGCGCCCACCTGGCCGAGCGCGTCGAGCACGTTCGTTACTGGCTCGAAAAGTTCGCCCCGGACAACCTGAAATTCCAGGTGCAATCCGATTTGCCCGACGTGGATTTGTCCGCCGACGACCGGGTGTTCCTACAGGACCTCGCAGGTCGGCTGGAGAGCCTGCCCGTCGATGACTGGACCGGGCAAACCGTCCACGACGCCATCTACGCCGCCAAGGATGTCGCCGGGCTCAAGCCCGGCGACGCCTTCCGGGCCGTGTACCGGATCATTCTCGGACAGGACCGGGGACCACGCGCCGGGTTCTTCGTTGCCAGTTTGGAGAAGGGGTGGGTTGTCGCGCGGTTGAAGGCGGCCACCAACGGCGCTTAGTCGACGGACCCCGGCGGCAAGGCTTGGCTGAAGACAACCACATGCCCGTGGCCAGTGTGGCTTGAAACCGGACCGTTACGATCATCACACAATCGCCCCGCCCTCGCTTTATACTCTGGACAACCGGTTGGGTCCCATGAGCCGCCCTGTGCTTGCCTCATTGCTCTGCCTGTTTCTGATCGCCCCCGCCGCCGGCCACGAAGTGTGCTCAGCGCGACAGTACATGCCCGATCCGGCGGGCGACCACGAGACTGCCTTCCTCGACGCCGTGCTCGACGCGCGCCCCGCCGATTTGCTGGGTGTTGCCATCGAGCGCACCCACGACGGCCTCCTGGTTGAGACGACCCTGGCGGCTGACCCCCGCGCTGTGCCTGGGCAGGCGTTCAGTTACTGGGTCAGCTTCGAGGATGGTGGACTCAGCGCCGGCGGGAACCCTCCCACCTGGACCTTCCAGGGATCCACGACGTACGATGTCATCCAAACGATGTACTGGGACGGCCCCGCAGGCTACCCTGTCACATGGGATGGCAATACGTTCAGCTTCGTGATCCCGTGGTCGTCGTTCGAGTACCAGTACGGCGACGCCTGGCCCGTGCCCTTTGGCAGCCCCCAAGCCTCGTCGAGCGGCGGCGGCCCGAGCATCCCCAACTGGGGCCTCAACAACCCGAGCCAGGACTGGGTCAGTTACTCGTGGGACATGGTTCCGTTGCCGGAGTGCTAGCCGGTTCACGCACCGCCGGGACGGGGCGCGCCGACGGCGCCCCATGCCGGGCATCAACCCAGCAAATCCACCAAATCCGCCCTCTTACTCTGGAACTCTTCCACTTTTTCCACGCCAATTTCTTCGGCGCTGATTTGCGCCTCGGTCTTGAACGCGACGCCCTCGGGGGCGACGATTTTTCCGTCGACGGTGGCGCCGGGGTACATTTGCACGGAGCGGGCGCGCAGGTCGCCGAGCACTTGGCAGTCCTGCCCGACCACGACCGTGCCCTGGGAGGCGAGTTCTCCCTGCACTTCGCTGTTGGGCATGAGGATCACGTCGCCGTCGGCGCGCAGGGCCCCGAAGAGATGGCTTCCGCGGCCCAGGGTTGCGTCACCCCGAACGGTGAGGTTTCCCAGGATGCGGCAGTCGGCGCCAGCGTCGAGGTGGCCCTTGATGGTGCTGTGCTGGAGGCCGATCTCCGATTCGTCCGGGACGAAGAGGAACCGCTCGTCGACGGCAATGTCCTCGCCGTCTGCCTCCTCCATCTCCTTCAGCACGCGGTCCACCTCCTCGGATTGGCCGAGGCGTAGGAGTTCAAGCAGGTAGATGAACAGGTAAATGACCAGCGGCACCGGGTTGCGCTTGTTGACCCAGCCCTTGGCATGGAGTTGGCCGCCGATCTTGACATCGTCGCCGACGTCAAGGTCGTTGTCGACCTCGAGGTTGCCCTTGATGAAGCAGCGCTCGCCAAGGTACACGTTGCCGCCGCTGCGCACGTGGCCGGTGACGTGGCAGGACTGGTCCATGCGCACATCATCGGATGCCTTGGCGTCGCCGTCGATCTCTACCCCTTGGCCGGCGAAGATGCGGCCCTCGGTCTGGGCTCCAAAGCCCAGCTTCACCCGGTTGCCGAGGATGAAGTCCCCGGTGGTGACAATGGTGTGCTCTTCGAAGATGGTCTCCGATGGCAGTACCATGGTGCGACGATCGAACGCCATGGCTCAGTGCATCCCTGTACTCACACGAGGTCCGTGGTTAGAAGGGTTGCTACTTGGAGGCAGGCGCCGGGGGGCGTTCCCTTTGGGTTCAGAATTCCCGTGCAACACGTGAGCGCCGCCGACTCCGTGGCCGTGCTGCTGCCACACCAAGGACCAGCCGCGGACCTGTGTTCGGGCTGCGAGCGGCCAGGGCGGCTTCGCCGCCCTTCGGCGTCAACTGCCTCGGGGAACGTGTTCTAGCAATACACGGAGTCGGCGGACCTTTGCCGGTGGATTGGCGCGGCGGTGACCAACGTGGGGTTGCAGTCGCCTATGCGCCTGGTCCGTCGCCCTGCCCTTCCAGCCACGTCCGGCCCCAGCCGATGGTGACCTTGTCCTCCAGCAGCAGTTTCAGGCCGCGCACCAGAACGTCCGACTCCAGCTTCTGCCCCTTGGCCACCACATCGGCCAGTTTGTCCCCTGCCTCGATGCGGAAGGTCTCCTGGTCCAGGATGGGGCCCTGGTCCAGGTCCATGGTGACGATGTGGCTGGTGACGCCCGCGATGCGCACGCCGCGCTTGTACGCCTGGCGGTACGCCACGGCGCCCGGAAACGCCGGCAGTAGGCTGGGGTGGATGTTGACGATGCGGTTGGGGTAGCGCCACACGAAATTGGGGCTAAGGATGCGCATGTAGCGTGCCAGGACCACGATGTCGACGGCGTGCTCTTCCAGGATTTCCAGAACCTGTGCCTCGTGGAGGGGCTTGTTGGCGTCATCGACGTGCACGAAGGGTACGCCAAACTCGGCCGCCAGGGGCGCCAGGTCGGGCTTGTTGCCAATCACCACGACGGCGTCTGCGTCCAAGTCGCCGCCGCGCAGGGCATCCAGGACAGCCCTGGGTGCGTGGTCCTCGCGGGTGACCAGGATTCCCAGCCGGCGGCGCTCACTGGGCCGCGGATTGAACAGCACGTCCATGCCGAGTTCCTTGCCCAGGGCCTCCAGGCCGCCCTGCATGTCCTCCTCGGTGTGGCCGGTCTTTGGCCAACTGACTTCCAGGTGCATGGTGAACAAGCCATGCGTGACGTGCTGGTCCAGTTCCTCGATGTTGCCGCCGCACTCGAACAGGAAGTTGCAGATGCGGGCGATTACGCCGGCCTTGTCTTGGCCGATGACCGTTACGTGGGCGTTGCGCCGGGAGGCGTCCACGGCCCGGCGAGACAGGTCTCCCCTTTGAAGGCCACGGTGGTGCGTGTCGCTGCCCACGGGCGTGCGGCTTGACAGGGCTGGAATCGTGCCGGGGACGTCTTAACCGGCCGCAACGGTGCGTCGGTATGGCCTCCGGTGGTCCCTTGACCAATCGCCGCCTGCTCCTGGCTCTGGGCATGGCGTTTCTTGTCACTTCCATCATGATGTTCTTCTTCGCCTTGGCGCTTGAACAGTCAGCCATGACGTTCGCCCAGCGGGGCGAGGCCCACCCCGGGGCCGGCGGCGTCTACGGCGTCGCGCTACTGTGCGGCGTCCTCGCTGGCCTGTGTGGTGGCGGCGCGCTGAAAACCTCGTCGCCGGCTGAGGCCACTACTTCCTTGTAACGTACGCCTCCAGGAAACGCGCCTTTGGCAAGTGAACCCCCAACAGCACCAGCAGCGCCTCTGCCTCCGCCACCAACTGTTGGTTTCCGGCCAGCGGCGGCTTGTCGGCGTCGGAGTCCTCCCACCGGCCGTGCACGGCAACCTCCAGGGCTGCCGACGGCGCGTGGGCGGGCGTGCCGGGGCGGAGGAACAGCCGCGCCGTCACGGCTCCCTCATCGACGGTGCGAACGAACACCAGCTCACCCCGCTCACGTGCCTCAAAACTCCAGGTGGGTAGACGGACCTGCTCGGCGACGAAGGGGCTCCAGTTGGGCCCTGGCCGCCCGGCCCGGAAGTCCATGTGGTACCTCATGCGGAGGTAGCCCGTGCGGCGCACGAGCAGGCGCATCCAGTCCCGCCTCTTGGCCCTGGCGGGAGGGGCGCCGGGGCCCTTGATTAGGCCGGCCTAGCCCGGGCATGCCCGCACGGCGCCCGAATCCCCGATTGCCGCAGATCCGGCTGGTGTTTCCCGCCGATGGCCCCATTCCAATCCCATAACCTCTTACGGGACCGGCCCAATGGCCGGCCTGTCATGAAGAACCGACGCCCCAAGCCCGATGCGAATCCCACAGCGCCTGGAATCATCGTCGCCGGCTGGGCCCTTCTGGTGGTCTCACTGGCTCTGGCTGCCGCGTTGGCCGCCCTCATCGTTGCCCAGCAGCAGGTCCTCTGGCACGCCACGCTGCTGCCGGCGGTCGCCCTGCTGGCTGGCGCCGGTTTCGTGTTGACGTTACCGGAGCCTTGCCCGGCGGCGCAGTAGTTCCTTTCCCCAGGCGGCACGCTTGATCCCAAGGCCGCGCACCGGTGCCTGGGTCCAGGCCTACGCTTCGGTGTCAGCCGCGGGCATTCGGATTTCTGCTTCGCCACGCACGGTCCAATCACCGTTGGCCGCAAGGCAGCCCATCACCCGGACCGTGTACGTGCCCGTCGCCAGAGGTCCCGCATGGAGGATGCTCTCCGTCTCTCCCATCAGCAGGTTGGGATTGCGAGTCCTGCCCAGGCTCTGCCCGGCGGGATCCAGAAGCTCCAGGTCGCTGTCCGCGTTCGCCCCCGCCCGCCCGACGACGTGCGACGTAAGGGTGAGCGTAATGTTGGTCACCACCGAACCAGGAGAGGCGGCCGTCGACACCAGCTTCCAAGGGTGCTCGTGCATGCTTGCACTGCCCCCTGGAATTCTGCCACATGCACGGCCCACCGGCTCCGCCACCGCGGCGGCGAAGACGCCATCCGTTTCAAGGACCAGGGTTTCAACAAGGGCCCCCGGCGCCAGTGCTGCCCGGTAGCCGTCGTCCGAGCCAGCGATGCAGCCGCCGAGAAGCAGGACGACCACGCTGGCAGCACGCAGGTGAGCCATTGCCACGATTGGGTGATTCATGGTGGCCTTGTAACCTCACGTGGCCGATTTGACGAACCCGGCTCGTTGCGCGCAGAGGATTACCCCTGCAATCCAGACATGATGACGGCCGATGCGTGGTCACAAATCGGTTCGCCAACGGCAACAAGTGTGGCCTTTCGGCGAGCCTCAACACGTCAAATTGCGGAGCGCCGCGATTTGCTACCGCGAGCAACGTGCGCGGAACTACGAGTCTGCGTCACGCACGGCCAGTGTGACCGTAGCTGCGGCGCGCGCCGCAGCGGTGGCCCGGGGGGCCGGAAGGGCACTGGCCGCGGCGCGCTGGCGGGGCGCCGGGCGAAGGACCGGAGCCAGGAAAAGCAGACCTGTTGCAACCATGGAAACGCCAATCGCGGCGATCGTCTGGACCACATCGCGGACATGCGCCAGGGGGGCACCCCCGGCGGCGCATCCGGGCCCGGTGCAAGCCCCCATGACCAGTGTGAGTTGGAAGTAGAGGGCTACAATGGCTGCCAGTCCGCCAAAGCCGAGCAGGCCGACGCCAAGAAGAGCCCTACGTGGTGTCACAACCCCCACTTCGAAGTCACCGTATTTGGGCATTCGCTGTGATTTGGGCCCCCATCCCAGGCCAATGGCTGCCCCGCGCAGGCAGATTCCTGCGTGCCGTCGCCATGCGCGACCCTCTTCTGCATCTGGCTGGTTGCAGGCTGTGGTGGCGGGGGCCGTCCCGGTTCAGGCTTGGTGTGGGCGACTTGCAGGACGATTGCCACCCCGGCGCTCGTCCATGCGCAGAGCGCTCCCCACGCCAGGTGGGCCGCCGCAGGTACGCTCACCAGCTGCACCGCATCCAGGCTGGCCAAGGCGATCCAGCTCAGGATGGCTGCTGCCGGAATTGCGACAACACAGCGCCTCAGGAGATCGAGATCGCTTCCCACCCCGGGTACTCGGCCGGGTGGCATGTTAATGCATTGGCCCTGGAACTCAAATGATGCATGCTGCGCCCCCGTTCGTTCCCTGCCGTCCGGGGTCAAGGCTTGGCTGGCTGGTCACCGTGCGCCGGAGCCGGGGGTTCGGCGTCGGGCTGGGTCGGGGCGGTGGTGTGGCGTGGTGCAGGGTGGTGTCGGGGGAGGCTGAGCCACGGATTCAGCGGTGCCGGGGCTGCGTTGGACCGGCGGCAGCGGTCGGAGGGATCAAATCGTGCAACGCACCCTCCTGTAGCATGCTCCGGGACCGGGTGGCCGCCTACTACCGCTCCCGGGGTTATCGCGTGCAGCAGGCGGCCAAGATCACCGGTATCAGCGGCGCCGTTCATGCTGTGGACTTATGGGCGGAAGGTCCACTCGGCAACCTGGCCGTTTTTCTGGGCGACGCGGGAGGCATCGAGGGGCCGGAATTGTCCGCCCTGCGCCGCTCGGCCAAGGACCTTGGCGCAACACCCGTGGTGGCTCCGGGCCGCGATGACTCCCGTGTGCGGGCCCTGGCTGCCCAGTTGGGCGTGGTGGTTCTGGACACGAACCGGCTCGGCGAGCCTCCGGACGCCGTGGCGGACCCAGTCTGGGGCGACGGCGACCCCGCCTGGCCCCAGCCAGCCGCCGCGAGCGAGCCAAGGCGCGCCGACTGGCCGCTGCACAGTCGCGTGGCAGGCCGACGCCCAGGCGAGCCCATCCAATTGGAGCAGGAGCCGGCGGCCGGGCGGAGCCTGAGCGACCAGGTTCTGGATCGGCTCACCGGTGCACCAGAACCGAGCGCCCCCATGCCACGCCAGAAGCCAGCCCGCGGGTTCGGCTGGCTGCGCAGGGACACGCCCGGCGGGTTTGACTGGCTTCGTGCAGGCTCCGATGAGGGCGCGCCGGAAACGGCGCCGGGGACGGACGCTTCGGCGACGGATGCTTCAACGAAGGACGCGCAGGCTAACCAGCGCGCCAGCCCTGCGGGCACCGGACCAATGCCGGTGGCTCGTCGGGCTGCGCCAGCCACGCCCGACCCTGGCGACGATCGGCCTGGGCCGGGGCATTGGGTTGTGGACCCGCGCCGCGTGGATGATGTGCTGGCCCGCCACGGGGAAGCACCCCCTGTACGCTCAGCGCCAACCCGGGTCCGCCCGCCGGCTCCAAGCGAACCGGCGACCCCGACTGCGCCGGTCGAACCCGCGTGGGTGCCCCAGCCGGACGAACCCGACATCCCCGACCCTGGCCACCTGCCCTCCAAGGCGGCCAGGCCAAGGCGGCAGCAGCCCCGGGCGTCACGAGCCGAGGCCCTCATCACGGCGGCACTATGGGTCATCGCAGCGGCCCTGGCAGGCCTGCTGGTCGCGCTGCTCTTCCTCTAGTCGTCGTCCCGCTCGCCATCGATGCGCAGGATCGCCATGCGATCCAGGCCCGAATCATTCACCTGGTCCAAGACCTCGCCGCGCATGCGGGAGACCAGCCAGTCCCGGAACGCATCCGTCATCTCATACTCGGGGCACGGCTGCACATCGGGCGGCGCCGGACCCTCGTGGGACATCACCGTCGACTCGTACGTCTGGCAGCGGTCGCAATGTGCCGAGGGGCTCACGACCGTCCCAGGCGGCCACAACGGGTAATCCCTTCGACACAAGCGCTTTGACGGCCCCCCGGCCTCAAGTCGTCATGCGGTCCAAGCTTGCTCTCCTGCTCCTGTTCGGAGCGACCATGGCCGGTTGTTTCGGCGCCGACGCCCCGGCCGACGAATTGCCCCTCGACCACGATGCCATCGCCCGCCTCATCGGAACCCCGATCACCGTGGACCATGACCACAACGACGCCCGCCTCCACACCGGCAGCCACAACGTGGATTTCGTCTCCTGGACCAGCCTGGACGTTGACTTGGGCGTGAATGGGTTCGCCAACTTCGTGTTCTGGGAATCTGAAGACGGCTCCGAGGACCTGGCCTTCGTGGCCCTCGACGGCGACGACCGCGCCGGCTTCGTCATTGCCGACGTGTCCGATGCGCGCAACATCCAGGTCCTGGGGTCGTACATGATCGACGGCAACTCGGTGCAGGAGGTTCGCGTCACTCCCGACGGCCGCCACGTCGCCATGAACGTGCAAGACATCCCCGCACCTGGCCGGCTGACAGATGGCGATGGCGCCAGCGACTGCTCGGCCTGCATCCACATCGTCAACGTCGAGGACCGCACCGCCCCCCGGCTGGAATCGGTGACTCCCGTTGAATTGCTAGGCACCCACAACCTCCACTTCGAGCCCTACGACGACGGCGTCTACCTGTTCTACGTCGGCCAGCCGCTGCTTGGCACCAATCCTGATCCCATCGGCAATCAGGTCACCATCGCGCGCCTCCAGGATAGCCCCGGCGGTGCCTTCCTGGCACCTGTCAGCCAGTTCCGCCACGACACCAGAAACGACGCCGGCCGCAGCTTCCCCCACGACGTCCTGGTCCAGGAGCATCCCCTCACCGGCCAGAAACTGGCGTACGTGTCTCACTGGCAGGGCGGCGCCATCATCTTCGACGTCACCAACCCCCTTGCGCCCATGGAGATCGGCGGCTACAGCAACCCTGCCCCCAGCGAGGTCAGCAACATCCATTGGATCATGCAGGAACCCCTGCCCCGCGGCAACCACACCTCCCACGCCGGCCGCGTGTTCGCCTGGAGTGCCCCCGAAATCGGCAGCCTCGCCAGCGGCAGCGGCATCATCCGCGCCTACGACGTCACCGACCCCGGCGCCATGAACCAGATAGGCTCCTGGCGCCTCCCCGGCAACGTCCCCATCGAAGGCCGCTTCATCATGAGCCCCCACACCGCCGTCCCCGACCAGACCCGGGGCCTCCTGGCGGTCACCCACTACCACGCTGGCGTGTGGATCCTCGACATCGCCGACCCTACCAACCCCCGCGCCCTCGGCTACTACCTCCCCCACGGCGACCCCACCGCCCCCTACGA
>JBFIJP010000020.1:0-19291 GCA_041600695.1 Thermoplasmatota archaeon
AGCAAGCAGGCTGCACCGGCGACGGGTTCAAGCGCGCCCCTGATCGTGCCTTCGGCATGCTCGTGCGCGTGATCATCATGGTGCTGTTAGCAGGAAGCGTGGCCGTGGCTCCGGCCGACGCCTGTTGTCACCTTTTCGGCATGGAGGAGAACATTGGGCCTTGCCACGCTGGCTGGCGGGGGGATTTGGTCTTCACGGCTGAGAACCGTATCGACGAGGCGCACGCCGAATGCACGGCTGGCGGCCGGACGGTGGGAGTCTCCTATCCATAGCCCGCCGACGAACCGGCGCCTCCCGGGCCCGCACGGATCCATCTGGATCGTCGACCCCCGCGCGGAGGCATGGCCTCCGGCCCGTGCGGGGTCGCCTGCGGCCCGGCGGCTGGGCTGCCCGGTGGGGCCTAGAAGTGGCTTCAAACCAAAGGAGGCGCCATGGCGTTTACGCCGCCCCAGGTGGCCGCGGGGAAACGCCCCGGGCTCCAGGAGCCGGGCTCCTGGGGCCAGGGCTGCGGGCAAGGGCCGTGGGGCGTGCAACCACCTCTAGAGGGACGGCGCCCCGCTTTGTCGCAGCAGGAATCTCAGGGTCATCGACTCGGATTCGCCCATGACATCCTCGGTGGCCGCTTCGTCAAGCTGCACGGTGATGGCCAAGGTCTTGCCGCTGGCGCCCGGGGCTGCCTGGCCGGTGAAGGCACCGTTGTCGTTGAGGTCTGCCAGGGTGTTGGCGCGCCCGTCGCCGTCCACATCGCCGGGCAGGGTCAGGCCGACGCCGTCGTAATCGAATTGGGTCACCAGGAGCCAGGCCGCCAGGTCGGTGCCGCCTGCGACGAACTTGTAGGCCAGCACGAGGCCACTGTTGCCGCCCTGCTCGTCGGAATTATCGGCACCCGTGGCGGCGATGTCGCCGGCCACCGCGACACTGCGGCCAAGGTGGTCGCCCACGCCCGGGGTGACTTCGGCCAGGATGGCGTCCTGGCTCCAGGTGGCGCCGCCGTCGCCGGTCGAAAACAGGTAGGCCTGCCCGCCTTCAACCTGGCCTCCGGCGTCGGCCTGGAAGGCGCCGACGATGGCCTTGTTGCCGTCCACGTCGACCGCGGAGCCAAACAGATCCTGGCTGCTGGCATCGCTGGCGGTGAGTTTCTGCTGCTCGGTCCAGGTCGATCCGCTGCGGGTGAAGATGTAAGCCGACCCGCTGTTGGTGCCGGCGTCGTCATTGTACTGGGCACCGGCGATGACGGTATCGCCGTCGATGGCGACGCTGTACCCGAAGTGGTCGCCGGATGCAAGGTCGCCTGGGCTCAGCTTCTGCTGCTGGCTCCAGGTGGAGCCGCCGTCGCTGGTGGTGAACACGTAAGCTGCGCCACAGTCGGAGCCACCGCCGCAGTTCCATGAGTAGGCGCCGGCCACGATGCTGTCGCCGTCGATGTCCACGCCGTGGCCGAAGAAGTTGTCATCGGCGCCATCGCTGGCGGTCAGTTTCTGCTGCTCGGTCCAGGTGGCGCCGCCGTCGGCCGTGGTGAACACGTACGCGGAGCCCGATTCGGTTCCCAGGGCGTTTTCGCGCCAGGCACCGACCACGATCTTGGCGCCGTCAACCGCCACATCGATGCCGAACTGGTCGTTGGGCGCGGCGTCGCTTGCCAGCAGCTTCTGTTGCTGGGTCCACGTGGAGCCGCTGCGCGTGAACACGTAGGCGGCGCCTTGCTCATTGCCGGCACTCTCGTCGTGGTTGTAGGCGCCCACGACGATGGTGTCGCCGCTGATGTCGGCGGCGTAGCCGAAGAAGTCGGAATCTGCGGAGCCGGCGACGGTGAGTTTCTGTTGCTCCACCCAGGTGAGGCCGCCGTCGCTGGTGGTGAACACGTAGGCGGAGCCGTCCCAGTTGTTGGTGCCGATGGAGTCCCGGTAGGCACCCACCACCATGGTGTTGCCATCGATGGCAACGGCGCGGCCGAAGTACTCTTCGCCCGTCTGGTCGGCGCCGTTGAGGGCCTGTTTTTCGGCCCAGGTGTCGGGTGCCGGCGAGTTGTCGGTCTCGACCAAGATGTCGAGCACCGTTCCACTGAGGAGGCCTCCGGCGTTCTTGAGGACAACCGAGCCAGAGGTGCTGTCCCCGGGCGTCATGCTGGTGTCGGTGATGCTGCCCGAGATTCCCTGGGCGTCGTCCGTCTGGAGATCGAGGGTGGCACCGGTGAAGATGTTCTGCGTGCTCGTCTCGCCGTCGCTGAAGAAGGCGAACGTGCCATAGGATACGCCTCCCGCCATCAGTGCCAGGGTCATCATCAAAGCCAGAATTTTCAGTTGCATGCTAGAACGCTCCGCGGCCGCAGCACCGTCGGGGCGGCCTGAGAGTGCTTTGGATGAGCTGCGGGGGGTTCACTGGTTTCACCCGGTTGGGTGAAAAAGAGCTTATATGGTGAATGAAAAAGGGGCGGATCTGTCAGGTCTGTGGGCCTGAAGATCGCCCCTGCGGTGCCAACGCAGGGCGCGGGGAACAGGGTGCGGGGAACAACGCGCAGGGTACTAGGCGGGCCGATGCCGGGCTTCGCCCCACCATGATCGACTCCCACGGAGTAAAGCAGGAGGAGTGCGCTGTCTATGGCATCGCATGGACCTGCATCGCATGGCGCCCCGGGCCGTCGCCTTCGGCTGCGCCCTCCTCTTGTTCACTCTGCTCGCCAACAACGCCGTCTTGTCCTCCGACCCGTCGCCAGCCCGGTCCTGGGGGCCGGCGGAGGTGACCAACACGCATTCGGTCCTCGAGGTGATTTTCCAGGTGAACCCGGGGGATCGTCTCACCGTGGAAGTGGATCGGTCCATCTTCCAGTTGCGTCTCCCGCAGATCGCCAGCCTGGATGTGGCGCTGTACGAGGTGAGCGCCAGCCTCGGGAACCTCGACGTGAGTCGGGTGGAGCCGATTCGGGCCTACGAGGGGGTGCGCGTTGACCACCCGACGCGGGGAACCTTCTTTGAGCCGGCGCCCCCGACCTGGCAGGCAGTGTCGGGTGGCGGGTGGTTCCTGTACCAGTTCACCCTTGACCACGGCAGCTACCGGCCGCCCCAGGGAGATGCGCGGGCCCTCTGGGCGGACAGCATTGCCAGCAGGCTGGCGGGCAACGGCCCCTTCGGTGCCCTAGCCTCGCCCTATCAGGTCCTGCCCGCAGCGGCGAGCGCGGCTCAGCCGTTCTTTTACGCCGCCGAGGCCGCCGCCCTGGGTCTGATCCTCGGCGGCGCCTGGTTCGCGTGGCGTGGCAGATCTCAGCCGGCGACGGGTCTGGAGGCGGGCGTGAGGCTCGCCGATCAAGCCGTGCGCTGGCTCCGTGGCTTGCGCGACTTGCTCTGGATCGCCCTGATTGGCCTCGCCGCACTCACTGCCACGGTGTTCCTGTTGCTTTCAGGAGCGCCGTTCAGCCTGCGCGCCGGCATCGAGCCAGATGGCTTCTACTCGACCTGGATGGCCACGACGCTGGCCCTTTCGCTGCTGGTGGGCCTGGGCGGCCTGATCGTGCTGCTGCGCCGTGTTCGCCGCGCCGTGAACCATCTCCCGCGGTTGGATCTCGATGGCTAGGCCCTGGCGACCCGACCTGTACGTGGTCGCGCGGTTCCTGGACCGGCTGGGGCCCGGCGACGCCTGGTCGAAGGGCAAGCTGCAGCCGGCGGTCCGTCTGAACTACGACCTCTTCATCCGGTACCTGGAGGCCTTGCAGGAGCGAGGCCTGGTGGCCCGGTCCGGGGAGGGAAGGGACGAGACGATCCGGATCACCGAGGCGGGGCAGGCGCTGCGGCGCCGCATGGTCGAATGGATTGAGGCGGTTTTCGGTAGCGATCCGAGTGGGCGCTACCTACCGCAGGCATCACCTGCTACCGGCCGCACGCATGGGGCCAACGCCCGAGCGGGTGCAACGCCCAGCGAGGAACAAAGATAAGCGTCATTCGGGGCGCCGGCCGCGATCAGGCTATCCAACGACAAGAACACGCGATTAACGGCGAAGATGACACGCCATGGGCGGGCACGCAGGGCCCTTCATCCCGTTCGACCGGCGGCGATCATCGCCGAGCGGGGAAGGCCTCTGCACGACAGCTTTCGGGGCCACCGGGTCCCCCAATCTGCGTGCCGACTCACGCCTCGTCATCACTGGGCGACAGCTTGACCTGAATCCGCTCCAGGGCCGTGGTGCAATCAAACGGCTTGCTGATGAACATGGCACAGCCAGCCCTGAGGGCTTCCGTTCGCAGGGATGAATCCGGAAATGCGGTCATCATGACCATCATTACATCCGGGTGCTGCTCGCGAATGTGTTTCGTCAGGGCAATCCCGTCCATCTCCGGCATCAGGAAGTCAGTCACGACGACATCGTACGTCTTTTTCTTTAACTTGTTTACCGCCAGCATTCCGCTGCCCACGGTTTCCATTTCCACTTCGTCTGACCAACACAGGTCCAATGTCTTCAAGATTTCCCAATCGTCGTCAACTGCCAGAACTCTCATTGCTGCAACTCCATTGGAAGAGAGATTTCAAAAGTTGCTCCCTCGCCGATACCGTCACTGTACACGGATATCTCTCCGCCGAGTAGTTCAATGATTCCTTTTGAGATGTATAGGCCCAGCCCACTGCCGGGTAGTGAGGACGGGTGCAGGCGTGCGAATGGTTGGAAGATTCGCTCCTGTTGATCAGGACTCAGGCCAATTCCCGAATCCCTCACGCGGACAAAGTACCTTTCTCCCTCCGCCCACATCATCATTTCGACATGGCCTCTTGCCGGCGTGTACTTGATAGCGTTGCTTACCAGATTGTAGAGCACTTGGGTGAGTTTTTTTTCGTCGCTTGCGATCACGGCCGTCCGTGGCGCGTCGACGACCAAATCAAGGTTCCTGTCCATGGCAGCCTCCTCGAAGGCTTCTGCCACACGCCGCACAAGAGCTGCCAGATCAAACGAAGAAATCTCTGCCTTCAAGGTTCCGCTCTGGAATCGACTGGCATCCAGCAGATCTGAAATCAAATCGGACAAGCGACCGAAATTGTCCGCCAGGATAGTGACGGCCCGATTCTTTTTTTCCGGCTTGATATCCTCTTTCTTCAACAGCGCGAGCGTTGACAAGATGGGCATCATGGGCGTGAAAAGTTCATGTGCCGCCGAATTGATAAATTTGGTGCGAAAGGAATCACGTTCCTCCATTTCACGCAGTCTGCGCTCGCGTTCCTGCGCCTTCGCCACCGCGTCCTCCTGCTTTTTTCGCTCGCTCACGTCCCGAATGGCGGCCGCCACCCAGGTCTCGCCCTCGCTCTCCATTGGGCCCAGGCTGATTTCCACGGGGAACTCCGCCCCATCCTTTCGCTTGGCGTACAATTCCAACCCAGAACCCATGGGTCTGGGCGACGGATTGGAAAAGAATCCTGTGCGGTGGTCCAGGTGGCCGAGCCGGTAGCGGTCCGGCATCAACATTTCCACTTCCTTGTCCAGCATTTCGCCGCGCGCGTAGCCAAAAACCACCTCGGCCTGTCGATTCACAAGAACGATGCGCCCGGTGCCGTCCACGATCACGATGGCGTCCGGGGTAGCGTCAAGCAGGCTACGGAACCGGACGGCATCCGCACGCCGGGCGCTCAGGTCCCGGATGCTGGCGGCAACGATGGTGCCTTCTGGCGTGGTAATGGGGCTGAGGCTGATCTCCACCGGGAATTCCTTGCCGTCCTGGCGGACCGCCTTGAGGTCCAGGCCGAGGCCCATGGGTCGCACATGCGGCGATTCCATGAACTCCGACCGGTGCCTGACGTGTTTCTCGCGCAGCCCGGCCGGCAGCAACTTCTCCACGCTGTGGCCGAGCATATCGAGGCGCCGGTAGCCGAACATTTTCTCGGCTTGTTGGTTCACGAGGACCATTGTGCCTTGCTTGTCGATGCATACCATGGCGTCAGGCGCTGCCTCCATGAATTGCAGGAACCCGAGGCTGAGGGGCGTGTGGTCGCTCATGGTACCCGGCGTGGGGGGCGCTCGGATGCCTGCGAGCTGACGAACGGATTCACGAGGTCCACAGGGTGCGGCGCGGTTTCAAGGGCGCCTTAGTGGCCATCCGTCCGGCCGACCTCAGAGCCCCGGGGGTGTTGCCGTCACCGGATCGTGCTGGACGCGGCGGCCGGCCGTCTGGCTGCAAGATTACAGCACCCGAGTCGAAGCGTCGCCTCCGCCATGCGTCCTCGCCGAGGATGCTGGCGATCGGCTACTGGGGCAGCGCGTCGCGGTATCGTGGCGGCCGTCGGCGATGACGGCCATGACTACCATGCGGCGATGGCGGCTTAGCGGGCCACGTTGGACCCGTGGTCCCAACCGCAAGGCACCCCGACCCAGCGGCCGGGATGCCATGGGCCGCGGGTCGCCTAGCAGCGCGGCTCGGCGTCCCTGACATCCGTCGATCGGCAGGGGTGGTAGGCGCGCATGAAGTACGCCGATTCGCTGAGCGGCTCCATCGCGGGTAGGCTCAGGTCCTCCAGTTCCAGCGTCACGGAGCCGCCACGGGCGCCGCACGCGGCCCACACGTCGGTATCCTCGCTCAAAATGGCCCCGATGCGCACCGGGCGCATGGAGCGTCCCGGCCCCGGGTCCACGTCGGCGATGACGCGGCAGCCGCGGTCGGCGGTGGTGGCCGTCACGCGGTGGGGTCCGGTCATGCCGATCGGGTCGCTCAGGCTGCAGTAGTCCCGCATGCCGCCGCTAAAGCGGATGCGGTGCTGGGAGTCGTTAGGCAGGTCGCACGTGGACGTGACGGGACCAGGCGCCGCGAGCTTTGACACGGGGATGGCCTGTTGCGCGCACGCGATGTTCAACGAGTCGCTACCGTCATGGGTGATGATGCCGACGGCCGCACCGTGCTTGGCGGGCATGCCGGGGCCGTACTCGAACACCATGTCGCCGCTGTTCCACATGTACAACGTCATGTCCCACGTGTCGCTGCTGCCGGGGTAGCTGGCGTCCTTGTATTGGACCACGAACATCTGGCTGGACCAAAAGTCGGCGCCGTCCGGGTGCGCAATCGGCATCGGATCGTCACTCAGGCCACCGGCCCCAAAGGTGCTGACGTAGATCTCACGCACTTGGATGTCATCGTGGAAGAGCCGGATCACATTTTGTCCCGAGTCGTTTTGCCCGCACTCGGGCGTGAAGTTGGAGGGCTTGCCGGTCCAGTCGCCGACGTAGATGAAGCCGTTCGTGGAGATGCCGTTCTGGCACATTCCCCAGCCGTAGAGCAGAGCGTTGGCGCAGGGGCCCCAAAACACCGTTTCATCGGGGTCGGCGCCATCGAGCCCCAGGATGACCTCACCGGCGGGCAGAGCCGAGAGATCGTACCCGGAGTAGGACGCGCTGGGGTCGTCGGCGCCGTACAGTTGGTTGCCCCAGGAGTCGGTCGCGATCACATCGCCCGCAACAGAGGGAACCATCAGCATAACAATTGTACTTATTGCAAAGATTGCAGCCATTGCGCGGCCAGCTTCCACCATACGCCAGGCCAGCCGCGTCTACCATAAAGCTGGTTTGGGCAACCGGTGCCGCGCTAGCCGCTTGGGGCGCGGAACAGGATCGCGGACTCACTGAGGCCACCGGATGCCACACCCTCGAGTTCCACCGCGACTGTTCCGCCCCGGGGTCCGCAGACGGCCCAGACATCGGCTCCAGCCGGGATCCCGCGGCCCTCACGCAAGTTGCGGATGTCGCGGCCGCGGCCGGGGTCCAGGTCAACGACGGCGCGGCAACCGGCATCGGCGGTCACGAGGGCAACGGTGCCCGGTTCCGCCAGCGCCTTCTTCTGGGCGGGGAACAACTCACAAAAACTGCGAGCGCCGCCACGGAACTGGCGCTGGAAGTCCGCCTCGTCCGGCAGAACACACGTTCCCGCCGTTGATGCGGCGCGCTCGATCGGTTCCACGCCCAGCACGCAGCTGACGATGAGCGAATCGCTGCCGTCGGCGTTCTGGATGCCGATCGTGGCAGAATGGTGGGCCGGCATGCCGGGACCATACTGGAAGATGAAGTCGCCATTGGCCCACTGGCCCAGCCACATGTCCCAGGTGCCGCCGCCCGACGCGAGGCGCACATCATCGTAGTGCGTCAACATCAGGACGCCGGCATCGATGCCGTCGGGGTGGTCGAACGGGTAGACGTCTCCGCCCAGGATGCCCATGCCGTAGAGCGTGACCCAGATCCCGCCTTCGACGACCAAGTCATCGTGGAAAAGCAGCGCGCGGGGGTGCCCATTGGGGGCGGGGCCGATGTCCGGACACTCATTGGTCGGGTCCGGGTCCGTCGCGTCGTCGTTCGCCGGCATGGTACTGATGAACCCGTTCGTGGAAGCCCATAAGCGAAGCATTTCGCCGCCCGTGTACGGGCCAGGAATGCCGATGCCACTAAGCCCCGCACCGTAAAGGCCGTCATCCATGTCCCCGACCGCAAGCCCGCTGTCAGGGGCCAAGTTCACGGCCATGCCCACCGGCAGCCCCGCCACATCCACGGGCGTGTAGGTCACCAGGCCTTCGCTGGAGTCCTCAAACATGTAACCGTGGGCGTCGGGCCCCCCGGTGAGGGCGCCGCCGCTGGGAATCAGAATCAAGAGAAGAAAAAGGGCCACCATTTTGGCATTACGCAGAGCCAGTAGACCAACCATTTGCATTCCAGCGACGCCAGATGCTTCCGGTACTTAGCTCCTCGGCGCAGGCGGCGAGCGACGATGGAGCGAGACTCGGCCTTGCGTGCAAGAATGGCCCCCGCGGCTTGGCTGACTCGCAAGGCGCGGCACCTAGACATCGGCCGGCACGCGTGGCAGGACCGGATGAAGCATGCGGCGCCTCGGCAGCCGGCGACGGGGCAAACCACCCCCCGGCCAGAAATTCCCCTCCCCCTCCCGAGTGATCGCGCCGGCGGCATAACACGCCCGTGCGGGGAATTGAAACGACTCCGGCAAATGATGGTTTTGAAGATGGCGACGAGCCGTGGATCTATTTCTTGACACTGTTATTGAAAGAACTTCTCTCCAGGGATCCTTCAACGGAAAAACGGTTGAAGGAGTCGTTCGGCCGCTCCGGGGCGTGGTATTCGCGGTTGGACGACAACGTTTATGGAGGGCGCACACCAATGGGTGTGTAGGATGGAGCCTATTGCAGACGGGCATGTGGATAGGTTGGCCATACGGCTCCTGCACCAAGAGACTCAGTTGGATCTACAGATTCTTGAGAAACTCATGGGCGAACGATTGCGCTACGGGGGGTTGAAGCCGCTTTTGATGGGGCGCTCTGACCATGTTTTGACGAAAGCTCTGCAGCGTTTACAAGAAGTCGGAGCCATCCAGGCCGGGTTGGCCGCTGACTTGAAAACCAAGACCTACGGTTTGACGCCGATCGGGAAATTGGCTCTCCTGAGGGCGCACGAGTTTCGACCCATCAACATGACCATCGATGCGTACCTTGCCGCACAGGCAGCGGTGTAGCCTGTGGCTTGGCACGACCACCCCGATGCGTCGCGCATCGTTCGTGAGCACTGGCAAGAAGCGCAGTGTTTCATCGTCGCTGAGCGGGAGCCGTGCATTGGAATTGCCGGGGATGAAGTCGGCAACATCGGGGATAATCGGCGTATCATCGCGGGTCCGGCCGACGCCTTGGCCGCATGGCAGCCGCCCGCCTCTTGGTTTATCGCGGTCATCGTCTGCCCTGGCGATGACACGCTGACACTCACAAACCACGTACGGCGCCGAGGCTTCGACCCGGCTCGCGTGCATTTCTACCTTCACGCAGAAGGCACCGCTGAATCCTTGAAGGCCTGGCGCGACGCCGGCTTACCATTGGATCGCGTCGATGACCGGGCGCCCAATGGCCGACCCTTCACGGATTGGACGAGCCTGCACAAGGCCCTGGGACTGCATTTCAATCTACAGATCCTCCGCGATTTCATGTAAATCGCCATCGCACGGCGCCAGCGTCAACCTTGGCGGGCGCATCGGCTGCCTGGCAATTCCCGGAATCGGCCGAACAAACCGCTCCAGCCGATTCCTCCCTCCGGTCGGAACGGCTGACCTCGAATCGTTAGCGCGCGCAGACGCTACTGCCGTGGTACCGGTTAGCAGCAGCGGCGTTGCCCCTGCAAACGCCTCCACTGCCGTCGCGCAACAGGGCGTCGCCCTTGATCAGAGATACTGGTTTCCTGGTGGATTTGGATTACGCGGGAGACTCGCCAACCAGGCCAACCCGGCAACGGCCAAGCCACCGACAAGTAGGCCTTCCAAACGATTCCCGCGCCGGATTTCCGATAGCACATCAGCCAAGCGTTCAAACGCGGCTTCGGGCGAATCGGGGTCGAACCTGAGGGCAGTGGTTCCCTTGAGGAACCCTAGTCTGCTAGGAGAAATGTCGTGCGCCACAAGAGGAATTATCACCTTTTCCTGGGCTCGAGCGATGCCAACCTCCTGGCCGACGGAGATGGCCTGTGCAAGCGTGTCGGCTGTGACAACGAGGACCACAACGTCCGCATCCCCAATCCATTGCTCAATGCTATCCCAATCCGGTTTGCCGGGAATGCTCGAGTGATCCCAATAGTCCAAGTCGAAGTCGGCTAGGTGCCTTTCAAGGCCTTGCACGATCGGCAAGTCGGTAGCCCGATAGCTTACGAAGATTTGCAAGTCGATGCCTCCGTCAGGTCCCGTCGCGATGCAAGCTTGGTCAGAACTCCACGCATGAAGGGCATACCCGGCACGAGGGTTTTACCTTTGCCAGAGAGGTAGGTGAAAGTACGTTTTGAACGCCCTGTGCGGCCCGCTACCGGCGCAATGTAGGCTTCAGTATGCGCTCGCTAACAAGTGGTAATGTACGTCTGCCGTGGACGTTGTCCCGGTGCTGATTTGGAAACGCGCCGCTACACCGATCCCGGGCTACGTGTTGACGATCCGTGCCGGTCGATCTGGCAGGTGAAAAACGTGAAGCCTGTGGTTGCGACACGAAGCCAACTGTACGTACGTTGTCCGTCACTGGGATCAAACCCTGGTCCAACCGAAGAGAATTCCAAGCACGCGAGCTGCGTTGACCCGCTTGGCGAAGGCCTACCCGGGTCACGATTTCGTTTTGGAAGTGTGCAGTGTTCACGAGTGGATGATGGACTTATTCCAGGCCCAAGGCGTCAAAGCGATGGCAGTCATTCCGCCGAGCAAGGGCCCTGTTGGCAAGAAATCGGACGACGATGATGCCACGCGGTTGGCGAAGAAGCGTCAGGCAGGCGAAATGCAAGAAGTCTACATCGCCGAACCGGATGTCTACTGTGAAGAAGGCCCAAAACGTGTGGATCGGGCGGCCAGCCGCAATCGAAACCACCACCTGCCGGAACCACTGGTTGCCGCGATTAGGAGCCTAAAATGATGGGGCGGCCGCCTTGGACACGTTGCACGACGCCGCGCAGGGCCTGTGGGAAGATGGGCCTTGGTGGGCGGCAGACATACATAGGAATCGCTCCAGCGGATCGCGCTACACGCGACCGCTGACCTCGACCCTTAGCTGGATGCGGCCGGTCGGGATGAATCCCTTGAGGCACCCCCATTCTCATGGTTTGTGGGCAAAGTGCCAAATATGTGGGTAGCCCATGGGTTGGTATGCAAGGTGCTAGTCACCTCGACAACCGAGGACGGATCACGATCGAGCGGCCGCTGCGCCCCCATCTTGGAAGACGTGTCATCCAGGTTCTCACCCCCCATGGGGTGTTACTGCGTCCCGTGGGGGACACTCTTGCCTCCAAGGGGCTGCTGCCTGACGCCTTGACCGCCAGCGGCGAGGATGCCGCTGCGGCCGAGGCCGGCCAATGAGTGACACGGCTGATCTGAATCTGGTGCTTGCCCGGATCCTCCCGGGGGATGCTCTGCATGCTCGCGCTGTGAAGCATCTGAGTGCGGTGCAGCCAGTCGTGCCCTTTTCCGTGGGTTTGGAGCTGTTGTTTGTGGCGAAGCGGTTCGATTTTACATGCGTCGAAGCCCTGGGGGCTGTTGAAGCACATTTCCAGGTTGAGGGGAGAGGAGTACTGCTAACGGCCGCCGAGGCGCTTGACACGGGCGAAGTGAAAACCGTCTTTGACGCCGTCCACTTGGCGGACGCACTACATCGGGGCGGCGTGCTCCACACGGCAGACAAGCAGTTGCTCAACGGACCCTATCCAACTGCAGCCTTCTAGCGCTCGGAGTCCATCCAGCTAACTACTCCTTCAACCCGACTCGCCTTCGGCGAGCGGGCTACTTCGAGGCCGTTAGACAGCCTGTGCCGTGTCAAGCATTACTTAAGAGAGGTCCCGACCTATGAGCCCGCCAATGAGCAAGGGTGCGGCCCTCCTCGCCTTCCTCAAGGCCACTGCTACCATCAGACGAAAGCGTAAGAGTTCATACGGATCCGCCGACGAGGTCCTCTGGTTCGAGGATGTCCCCACAGACAGCGATGGGTGCCGCTCCCCCTTCTTGGTTGATGGACCGGACGAGGAGTCTGGGTCCTGGTTGGAGGTCCGAAAGCAGAACATGCCTCCGCGTCCCCCCGTTCCGCAGGCCGTGGCCGACTGGGTCCGTGCCGATGACCTGGACACGCCTGAGAATGAACCTGCTCTACTGCACGAGACCACAATAATCGTCGAGCAACAAATACCGGATTCCGACACCTCGCCGGACACCCAGCAGACTATGGTCGAGGAGGTGCCGGATCGGCGTCGGTTGCAGGACCACCCGGAGATCAAGGAAGCTTGGCTTGAGTATCTAAAGGAGTGGAAACCATGGGCGCAAAAGATGCGCCGGTGGCAGGAGGTACAGGATGTCTATGAGAAGCTGGATTTCATGCGCCGCCGCCTCGAAGAGGCTGAGGAGCGGTACGAGCTGGTGGTCGCGATTGGGCTCCTACAATGGCGCGATCCCACAGGGACGACCGTGGAACGTCATGTTCTAACCGCGCCAGCGGAACTCGCGCTCGATGCAGAAAGAGGACTGCTCACCGTCGAGCCCGCCGTATCCTTTGAGCGTTTCCAGCTGGAACTGGACATGCTCGAGCTCCAGCATCAACCTCGGATCCATGAAGACTCGCTCCGCGAGAAACTGGAAACGCTCGATATCCAAGCTTGGAACGCCGACCTCGTAGGGCCGGCTTTGAAGCAAATTGCGAATAACCTGGATGCCTCCGCGCAGGTCGAAGCGTCGAACCGCCGCGCACCGCGTGCGGAGCAACACCCCCGCCTTGCATCCGCTCCTGCCCTTGTCCTTCGACAACGGCGACCTACGGCTTATGAGAACTTGGTTGCCAAGCTACACGAAGCGGCCAATAGCGATGAATTCAGGGCCACCAAGCCGTGGGCCCGCCTCCTTGAAGAGGGCGAGACGTCGAGTGGCGAATTGGACAGTCCAGCCGCTGCACCAGTGGACGATACGCGGGGCGCTCTGGACGAGCACCGGTTTCTGTTTCCGCTGCCGACAAACGAAGAGCAGCGCCAGATCATTGAACGTCTTCGAGCAGACCCGTGTGTTCTCGTCAAGGGACCACCGGGCACAGGAAAGAGCCATACCATAGCCAACCTCATTTGTCATCTACTCGCCCAAGGCGAACGCGTTCTCGTGACCTCGAACGCTCCTAAGGCGCTTGAGGTTCTGCGCGACCTTCTCCCCGACGACGTACAGGATCTCTGCGTGACAGCCTTGGGCTCGTCGCGCAAAGATCAGCGCTTCCTTGAAGAGAGCGTCCGTGGAATCCTGCGGAAGAAGAACAACTGGGACGGGCGCGAAGCTGGAATTTGCGCCATCGACGCCGCCGAGAGCAATCTCCGTGAACTTGAAGGCAACCTAGCACAAGTCGAACGTGACCTTAGGGTCTTTCGAGAATCTGAAACACACTCGCACGAGTTACCTGGTGGGTACTCGGGAACAGCTGGGCAGATCGCACGTAGATTGAACGAACATGAGGCCGAATACAATTGGTTGCCGAAGGTTTCAATCGACGCCGCGTTTCCGCTTGATACGTCAGAAAGCGCATTTTTTGTAGAGGCCCACGCTCGCTTCACGGCCGACACCCGTGTCGATCTCGAGCTGGACGTCGGAGCCATGGAGCTTCCCGGCTCTGACGATTTCCAGAAAATGGTCGAGCGGTTGAGGGGTGCAGAGGACTCTGAGAAGGGGGCAAGCCGTGGAGCGGATGAGTCAAAAGTGGCGATGCTGGAGCCGATCGGGACGGAACAACTCCGCGGACTGCGCAACGGATTGCAGGCTCTCACAGACCTCGCGCTCCAAGTAGAGCGAGTGCTGAATCACGATTCCACGGACCTTCTCAAGGATCTGCTGGTTGGGGCTGATGCTCGATGGACTCGCCGGTTGGACGATTCTGAAGCTTTGCTAAGCGAGGCCAGGCGCATCATTGGAGCGATGGGCTCAGTGCAGGTTGACCTCCCAGACGGCGTCGCGGAGGACCGGATCAGAACCGATGTAGGGCGACGCCTGGCACACTTCGAATCCGGAGGGCAAAAGGGATTCTCCGTTCTCGCCCCAAAAGTAGTACGGGAGACCAATCACATCGTAGAGGGGTGTCGGGTCAATGGGAAGAAGGCCGTAGGGGTCGAACACCTTCGCCTTGTTCGCGACCACTTGGATCTGCACCACACTGTTCGCAAGCTGCGCGAAGTGTGGGGCTCGACCTTGGCAGAGGCCTCCAACCCCGGGCAGGCCGTTTCCCAGGCCAAAGAACTGGAAGTCGCGTTGAAGGAAACCTTGACATTCTTCGAATCCGAATCTGTAGAATCTCTGGCGCGAGTCCTAGGGCCGGACCGCATAGATCTCGCGTCCTCCAACGGTCGTGATGATTGGCTGAGGGCCACCCGCTTTTTGCTTGCATCCCGAGAATCTCGCAGCGCCAGACAGGAGCTTGACCAACTGTTGGAGACCGTAACCAGTGCACAACGCCTCCCGAACGCCCATCCATGCCTGTCCGCCTTGGCGGATGCCATACGGGCGCAAGACGTAGGTACCTGGCGAACCGCTTTGCAAAATCGAGGGCGAGTCCTACAAGAGCAGCAAAGTCTGTCTCATTTCGAGGAGTTGCTCAAACAACTCGATGGGTTGTGCCGTGGTCTCGCCCAGCTGCTCGGAAGCAGCGGATCTGAGCAGATTTGGCGCGACCGAGTCAGCAAGCTTCGCCAAGCCTGGGCCTGGGCAGCGGCTCATGAGTGGCTTCGCAAGGCCTCCGACTCCTCGGTGTACGATGCACGCGTCCAGGACTACCACCGGCTACAGCAGAAGATGGAGAAAGCAACGGGGAGTCTTGTTTCGATACGAGCCTGGGCAGCCTTCCTCGACCGACTTGACGAAGGAACGCTGCAGAGTCTCAACGCATGGACGCGCGCCGTTGCCAGGATTGGTAAGGGCACCGGAAAGCACGCTCACCGACACCGAAGAACTGCGCAGCAATACCTCATGGAATGTATTCCAAGTATTCCAGCATGGGTGATGCCGCTCCACAGGGTTTGGGACTCCGTTGACGCCGAGCCGGGCATCTTCGACACTGTCATCGTCGATGAAGCATCGCAAGCGGGCCTCGAGGCGCTGGCGCTACTTCCATTGGCCAAACGCATCATTGTGGTTGGTGATGAGAAGCAGAACAGCCCGGAAGCGGTCGGTGTTCAGGAGGACGACATTGCCCGGCTGGCGCGAGAACATCTGGGCGCGTTTCGTTTTCGCGATGAGTTTCGTCTCGACGCTAGCCTTTTTGATCACTCGGAACGGGCCTTCAGGAGCCACATTACACTGCGCGAACACTTCCGCTGCGTGCCCGAGATTATCCGCTTCAGCAATGACCTATGTTATCGCGACGCGCCAATGATCCCGCTACGGCAGGCCCCGCCCAAACGGCTGTCACCCCTCAAATCGCAATTCATCGACAAAGGATCGTGTGAAGACAAAGGCCAGAGGATTCAGAACCATGCCGAGGCCGACGCGTTGGTTGAAACCATTGCGAAGCTTGTTGATGACGAGAACTTCGACGGAAAGACCATGGGCGTCATTGCCTTGCAAGGCCACGCCCAAGCCCGACTGATTGAGGCTCGCCTGGCTCAAAGACTCAATCCCAAGGTGATTGAAGAGCGGCGCCTGCGGTGCGGCGAACCTGCGACCTTCCAGGGCGACCAAAGAGACGTTATGTTCCTCTCGCTTGTCGTCGCTCCAAACGTACATTATCGAGCCCTTACGCGCCTCCCCGACCAGCGGCGTTTCAATGTGGCCATGAGCCGAGCACGCGATCAGGTCTGGCTCTTTCACAGCGTTCAACCGCATGACCTTGGCCCCGACGATCTACGCCGCCAACTCGTGACCTTCTTTACAAATCCACAGAGCGCAGCAATGGATGCTCTCTGGGAAGACATCGACCAACTCGAACGCCAGGCGAGGGGACCAAGGCAGTTGGGAAACCAGCCTGACCCCTACGATAGCTGGTTCGAAGTGGACGTGGCGCTTGAGCTCTTGCGCCGCAAATTCAGAGTCCGCCCCCAGGTCGAGGTCGCCAGTAGGCGAATCGATCTGGTCGTTGAAGGGATTGATGCTCGCATCGCCGTTGAATGCGATGGGGATGAGTGGCACGGTCCAGAACAATATGACCAAGACATGGCGCGCCAGCGACAGCTGGAACGGGCTGGTTGGACCTTCGCGAGAGTACGCGAGTCGGATTTCTACGCGGATCGGCAACGCGCTATCGAGGCCGTCCTGGAAGTTTGTGACGAACTAGGAATTCGGCCTGTAGACTCCGTTGACGAAACGCCTCCCGCGCCATCCATCGATGTTTCTGAAGGCCGCAACACGGACATCGCCGCCTTGGAAGAGGGTGTGCCAACCCCCGGCGACGCGGCAAACGAAGATGGTGTCGAACCTGACATCTCGCTGCCGACAATTGGACCCTTCACAGGACACTCTGCAACCTCGGCGCATCCAGACCCCCGGGACGCACCCTCGGCAAAGGTCCGCGAAGTCCTCCACCACGTAATCAAACAGGACGGGCCACTCAAGCGCTCCTCCGTGTATCGGCTCTACGTCGAGGGTTGCCCCGACCTCCAGAAGGGGGGGAAAATCATTTGGCAGTCTATCAACAAAGCGCTGGGCGCGATGCTCCGCGCGGGCGAAATAGAGAGGGACGATGAGTTGGGCGACCACTCTCTTGAGGATCAGGTTCTCCGCATTACAAACGCACCCAAGGTTCATGTGAGACCAGCCGGAAGACGTGACCTCCTCGAGATACCGCCTTCTGAATTGCTCGCCGTGCTCCACCGCTTGCCTGATAATACGGAACAGACAGACACCGAAGCCCTGTCCCGGGGGCTACTGGAACACTACGGGTTTACGCGCCTGACTAAGCGACGTAGGGAGTATTTGGCGCGAGTCGTCGGGCTCCGCCAGCATGTTATGGCGAGCCCCGAACAGGACACGTAACTGTCGAATGGGCTGTCTAACAAGTGGTAATGTACGTCTGCCGTGGACGTTGTCCCGGTGCTGATTTGGAAACGCGCCGCTACACCGATCCCGGGCTACGCGTTGACGATCTGTGCCGGTCGATCTGGCAGGTGAAAAACGTGAAGCCCGTGGTTGCGACACGAAGCCAACTGTACGTACGTTGTCCGTCACTGGGATCAAACCCTGGTCCAGCCGAAGAGAATTCCAAGCACGCGAGCTGCTTTGACCCGCTTGGCGAAGGCCTACCGGGATCACGATTTCGTTTTGGAGGTTTGCAGTGTTCACGAATGGATGATGGACTTATTCCGGGCCCAAGGCGTCAACGCCATGGCCGTGATCCCGCCCCGGAAAGGTCCCGTTGGCAAGAAATCCGACGATGATGATGCCATGCGGTGGGCCAACCCGCAGTTCGACGCCGATCACGGCCCTTTCGTCTCCGTGCGCCCATGATCGTGCTGGCCTCGCGCCCAGCAGTCTGGCCGCAAGCTCAGAGCCCTTCCGTCTCAGCTTGCACCTGATCGTGCCGGCCTCCCGGCCAGCAGTCCGGCCGCGACTAGAGCCCTTCGGTCTCCGCCCGCACGGCATCAATAATTTCGTCCACGGGCCCCACGTACTTCGAGGGGTCGCACGCCTCAACGACGCCGTCCTCGCCGAGAATTTCGACGATCTGCTTGGTGGCCATGAGTGCGTCGCGGTAGTGGCTTCCGTCGGCGATGGCGGCCATGGCGGCTTGGCGGGCGATCTCGTGGGCTTCCTGGCGGCCCATTCCCTTCTCGGTCAGATGGATCATGACGGCTTCCGCCATCATGAGGCCTTGGGCGCGCTCCATATTGAGGGTCATGCGCTCGGCGTGGACGCGCAGGTTCTCGAACACTTCGGCCTGCTTGTGCAGGCAGTGGTCGAGCAGGATGAACATGTGGGGGTGGATGAAGCGCTCCGGGGCGGAGTTGGCGAGGTCGCGTTCGTTCCACTGGATGGCGTTCTCCCACGTCGGCAGCAGGAACGACCGGACGAGGCGGGCCAGGCCAGACACCTGTTCGCTCGTGATCGGGTTCTGCTTGTGGGGCATGGTGCTGCTGCCCACTTGCTTCTTCACGTCGAAGCCCTCGGCCACCTCGCCGATCTCCGTGCGCTGGAGGGTGCGGATTTCCGTGGCGAATTTCTCCAGGCTGGTGGCGATGTTGGCCAGGTGGCTCAGGAGCTCGATGTAGCGGTCGCGTTGGACGATCTGCGTGCTCGCCGTGGTCTGGCCTAGGCCCAGGCGGTCGCACACGGACTTCTGGACTTGCAGGCCCTTGCCGCGGAACGCGGCCATGGAGCCCGTCGCGCCGCTCATCATGCCGACGGCGATGCGCCGTTCGACCTCGTTGAGGCGCTCCAAATGGCGGCCGGTTTCGGATGCGAAGACCGCCATCTTGAGGCCGAAGGTGATGGGCACGGCGCTCTGGCCGTGGGTGCGGCCCAGCATGGTCGTGTGGCGGTGCTCGTCGGCGAGCTTCAGCAGGGCATCGCGCATGCGGCGCAGGCCGCCCCGCAGGAGTTCCAGCGCGTCGCGGAATTGCAGCGCGTTGGCGGTGTCGATGGTGTCGTAGCTCGTGGCGCCCTGGTGGACGTACTTGCCCGCGTCGCCCGCCTGCTCCGCCATGGCCTTGACGACCGCCATGAGGTCGTGGCGAATCTCCGCCTCGATCTCCTTGACGCGAGCCGGCGTCACCGAGTCACCGTCGGCGATGGCCTGGAGCTGCCGCGCGGCCGCCTCGGGAATCGTGCCGGTCTCGGCGTGGGCCCACGCGAGGGCCGCCTCGACCTGTAGCAGGTAACGC
>JBFIJP010000021.1:0-19246 GCA_041600695.1 Thermoplasmatota archaeon
CGGCCACATCGGCGAGAAGGGCAACCTAGTGCGCAAGAAGGTCCGCATCGGCAAGAACTGCACCATCGGCCAGTACACCACCGTGTTCCCGGGCGCCACCATCGGCGACAACTGCCACGTGGGCGCCATGAGCCTCGTTCCAAAGGACGCCAAGCTGGACAGCAATGCGGTCTACGGCGGCGTGCCCGTTCGCAAGATCAAGGACCTGAAGCCCGGCGAGAAAAGCAGCGTGGCACAGCGCGGCGACCCCGAGGCGCTCGCCGTGGAGTGGGAGAAGTCGGAGGACGAGGAGGACTCGGAAACGGGTCCGCAAGCCCCCGTCCCGGCGGCAGGAAAGGCCCGCAAACCCACGGCCCGGATCACTACCAAGCGCTAGAAGTGGTTGCACAGCCCCAAGACGCACCACGGGCTTCCATGCGCCCGTCGTGCGGTGTCGCGGCCAGCCATCCAGGCGGCCGACGCTGGGCGTCTACCGCCCGCGCCCGTGGAGCAAGGACGTGGGGCCGAAGGCTGGGTGGATGCCAAGGCTCCGCTGACGCCATCACGTCGACCGGTCGTGCTGGCCCGCAAGCGCTCCAGCAGTCCAAACGCCGCCGGCCTTCGGTCCCCTCCGGCACCCCGCTTCGCGGCCCCTCCTGCCCGTTGGCCCGTCGTTGAAACGCCGTGGAGCCCCCTCTGGCTTAGAACCCACTTCTAGGCGATTTGCAGCGGAGACTGGTTCCCCCTCACCGCCCGAATGGCGGCGGCCCGGTCGGCGGCGCCGTAAATGAACGAACCCGCCACGGCCACGGTTGCCCCGGCGCGCTCGCAGACCCTTGCCGTTTCGCCATTGATGCCGCCGTCCACCTGGATGTCCAGCGGTTCGTCCCGGCTGGCGCGCTTGGCCATCTCGGCCACCGCCCGGATTTTGGGCACGACATCCGGAATGAAGGATTGCCCGCCGAAGCCGGGATTGACGGTCATGCAGAGGACCAGATCGATGTCACGAATCACGTACTCAAGCACGTTTGCCGGCGTGTGCGGGTTGAGGGCAACGCCAGCGCGCACGCCCAGATCCTTCAGTTGCTGAACGGTCCGGTGCAGGTGGGGCGAAGCCTCCGCGTGAACGGTAATGGAATCGGCTCCCGCCTTGGCGAAATCTGCCACGTAGCGCTCGGGCTCAACGATCATGAGGTGGCAATCCATGGGCAGATCCGTGTGGGGCCGGATGGCCTTGGCCACCATGGGACCAATGGTCAGGTTGGGAACAAACCGGCCATCCATGACATCAACATGAATCCAGTCGGCGCCGGCCTCGGCCACTGCGCGCACCCCCGCGCCCAGTTCGGCGAAGTCGGCCGAGAGGATGGATGGGGCAACCTTCAGCACGGCAGAATCCCCCGGGGGCATCGTGTCATTGGCCCGCGCACCGGCTGCCGCGTGAAGAAGGAAGCGCTCAGCGCTGCTTGCCCCTGGGCCGCGGCGGCTTGGTCCCGCGGCTGCGGAGAACGTCAGAGATCAACTGGGCCACTTCCTCGCGGCGTGACTCGTCGTAGACCAGGATGGTTTGGCCGTCGGCCTTCTTTTCGGACAGCATGCCAGCGGCGATCTGGTCGGCGACCGTTTCCCTGAGTGCGGCCTCTGAGATCCCCAGGCGCCGGGCCAGTGTCTCCAGGGTTTCGCGTGCCCCCGGGTTCTGGTGGAAGAAGACCGTCACTAGGAAGCCTGCCGTGGGGCCCTCCGCCGAGGTCCATACCTCAAAAAGCTTGCGCAGGGGCCGGCCGTCGGCGCCGAATCGTGTTTCCACGTCATCTGGAGGCACGGTACTCCCCCTCGGGACCTGTCCCCAGATGGGTCCAACGTCGATATGGCGCCATGGATAACCAAAACGAGTCTCGTCGCAGCGGGCCTTAACGGTGCCGACCGTACCGATTGGTCCCTTGCGCCAGGATGGCCGTGCCCTCGGGGGCCCACGCGCATGAAACGCATCAAGGTCCAGCCGGCCCCGGGCCCCAAGAAGGCCCGGGGCGCTTCTTGCCGCCAAAAAGGACGGGACGGAGGATTGGCGGGGTGAGGTGGTAGGCAAGGGGAAGGTGATCCGTGCAGGTGTCCGGGTGCCGGTCGATCAGGAACTGGCGGCGTTCTCGAACTCCCAGGTGGGCTTCAGGGCATAGAGGCCCGTCGTCATGTCGGGGACGAACAGCGTGCCGTCACGGCCCCACTGGGCGGTCCACACGTTCGGCGTGTCCAGGGACACCAGGGCACCAATGGGAGCGGTGACGAGGGGACTCCAGCCCTGGCTCACCGGCCGCTCGTGGGGTTGGTAGTAGCCCAGGGTGACCGGGTTCATCATACGCTCGGGGGTGCTGATGTCGAAGACCCAGACGCCGGCATGGTAGTGGCCCACGGCCACCTGGCCGTCGCAATTGCCGTCCACGTTGTGGAGACTGAAACGGTAATTGCGCTGCTCCGTCAGGGAGTCAAAATCGGGAATGGTCCACTGGCCGAGGAACTTGGGCCGCGTGGGGTGCGTCGTGTCGACCACCGCGACGGCCTCGGGCTCGCCTCCGCCCTTCTCGCCGGCACCGATGGTGATGTGGCGCCCGGCAATCAGGCACGGCATCGGGGTCTGCTCGTGCCACATGGCCGGCCCCTCCTCGACGCTGCCGATGAGTTCCGGCATGAAGGGATCGTTGACGTTCCAGATGCTCATGAACTGGCCAGCACCTGTGTACAGCAGCCAGTCGCCGGTCAGCGGGTGCTTCTGTACGGCGATGTCGTGGACGCCCTGGATTTCGCTGCTGGCCTGCTCGAAGGTGCCAGCCTCCGGGTTGAATTCGCCGATGCTGCCGCGGGCATTGACGAAGTAGTACAGGCCGTCCTTCGTGAAGGTGAAAACGTTGTGCGTGAAGCCCATCTCCAGGTAGAAGACAAACTTGGGCACCTCCGGGTTCTGGATGTCGTAAACGGCGATGCCGCCGGGGCAGTCGACGGGACTGGACTGGGCCACGGCCGGCTTGCACACGCCGCCGCCCGTCATTTCGGGTTGCTCGCCGCTCTGGTCGACGCCCGTGCAGTCAAAGGCCTGGGAGCCCTGGCAGCCGACGAAGAGGAAGCGGCCGTCCTCGCTGATGCGCGCGTCCCAGTTGTCGTCCAGGTTGTAAATGTGGGACAGGACCACCATGTTGGAGGGATCGCTGACGTTGAGCAGGGTGACACCGCGCTGGCTGGTCAGACTGCTGACGACCGCAAGATCGCCCACCACGTGGACTTCCGTGAAGCCGCCGGACGGGGTCATCAGGTCCTTGGAGAGGTCGTTGAAACCAAGCAGATCCAGGTTGTGGCCGCTGGCGTGCAGCTCGGCGAGCTGGTGTCCCAGGTGCCCGACGGCGCCGGTGGCGTGATCGTTGGCGATGGTTCCGAGAAACATCTCCGGATCGGGGGCAACCGGGATGAGGCCAGAGGCAGTGGGAAGCGCAGCAAGGGGATCGGCGGGTTCGTCGTCCCCATCCGAGAGACAGCCGGCCAGGCCGGCAACCAGCAGCGGCACGGCAATGGCCAGGGTGCGCAACAGTTCCATGCCTCCCCGCGTACTTGCATGCTCCTTGAAACTTGTGGCTTCAGGCGGCTGCGCGGCTGCGCGGCGACGCCTCATGCGCCTGAGGCTTGCGCGCCCCGTGGCGCAGGCGGTGCTTCCGACCCCACCGCATCCCAGTAGCGGTTGAGGCCATCCTGGAGGGCCGCATATCCCATCAGCGCCACGATCACCAAAATCACCAGGACCCACGCCGGCGCCCGCAACTGACTGGCGAAGAACGCCCCGACTGCCGTCAGCGGGATGAACAGGGTGGCAACGGGTGGAAGACCCAGGCGAGCCAGCCCCTGGTTGAGCACCGCGGACTCCATCATGATGTAGACCCCCCAGCCAACGACGGCCAACAAGCCCAGCAGGAAGGCTGGCGGCGCCGCACCGCCACCTCCGCCACCCGGCGTCGGCGACAGCACGGGCTCCATCGAAGGTTGTTCGGGGGTTTGGGGCTGGGCCAGCACCACGTCAGGGGGCGTGGCCCCATCCGCGGCGCCCACCGCGACGATCGCTGCCAGAACCTGCAGTACCACAACGGCCGCGTACAAACCCGACATGTGGCGCTGACCCTCCTGCTGGTCCACCTCCTGGAACACCTTGTAGTGGTAGTAGAGGCTGTACAGCCCCAGCGTGACAAGGAAAAGGAGCAGGCCAACGAGAAAGGAACGGGGTAGACCCGCAGGCGCCAAGAGCGCCGGTGCGGCCCCCGAGCCATCCGAATCCAGGCGCTCCGGCCGACCCCCACGACCTCCGGTTCCGCCGTCGCTTGGGCTCGTGTTGCCACCGGCTGGCGCGCCAGCCCGTGTGTTCGGCAAGCGATCCTCCGACCCACCACGCGCCATCCCAACTCCGTACCTGCGGGCCGTCGATGAACCTATCCAATCGAGGCTACCCCGCCCGGCGGGCCCGACGCCAGGCCAACCGCGCTGATGCCCCCCGGCGGCCATCTTCCGCGCAGGGGCCCCGGGTTAGCCTTTAACGTCCGGGAGCGTCGGCGCTCCTGGAGCCATGCCACGCAACGGCACCCTGATCCCGGAGCCCCGCGAAGCGACCCGCCTTCGTCTCGCCGTCCACGCGGCTCGCATCCGGCGCGATGTCGTCGAGATGGTGACCGCCGCCAACAGCGGGCACATCGGAGGCAGCCTGTCGGCCACCGACTTGGTGGCCACCCTGTTCTTCCACCACATGCGTCACGACCCAGCGGACCCCCGCTGGGACGCCCGCGACCGGTACGTGCAATCCAAGGGCCACGCCTGCCCCGTCCTGTACAGCGCCTTCGCGCAGGCCGGCTACATCCCCCACGAGGAAATCTACACCTTCCGCAAGATCGGCAGCCGCCTCCAGGGACACCCCTGCAAGGCCAAGCTGGACTGCCTGGAGTACACGACGGGCAGCCTCGGCCAGGGCCTCAGTGGGGCCCTCGGCATGGCGCTGGCCGCCAAGCTCGACGCCAAAGAATTCCGCGTTTACTGCCTGATGGGCGACGGCGAGCAACAGGAAGGGCAAATCTGGGAGGCGGTCGCTGCGGCGGCCCACTACAGGGCGGACAACCTGGTCGCCATCTTGGACCGCAACGGCCTGCAAATCGATGGCCCCACCGAGCAGATCATGGCGCTGCGTGACATCGCAGCCAAGTACATTGCCTTCGGGTGGCACGTCATTGACATCGACGGCCACGACTTTGACCAGATCCTCGACGCGCTGGACGAGGCTGACCACGTTCGAGGCCGCCCGACGCTCATTCTGGCCCGGACAGTCAAAGGCAAGGGCGTCTCGTTCATGGAGGGCAGCATCAGTTTCCACGGCCGCCCCCCCAACCCGGAGGAGTACGCCATCGCGAAGGAAGAACTCAGGATCATGAACGAAGACGCCGAGCGGGCCGCCAAAGCCGCCGGCGTCGAGGGTCCCTTCAGCGGTGAACACGGCGTGCCCGCGTGGGTTCGGCCGATGTCCAACGGCCGCGAGGTGACCCCATGAAAGCCGACCTCTATCCCGAGTTTACCCACAAGAAGAGCCTGCGCGACGCGGCCAGCCATGTGCTCATCGACATCGGGCGGCACGACGACCGCGTGGTCGTCCTAGACGCCGACCTGGCCCTGTCAACCAAAACGATTCGGTTCGGCCAGACGTTCCCCGACCGCTTCTTCGACATGGGCATCAGCGAACAGAACATGATGGGCGTCGCCGCCGGCTTCGCCGCGGCGGGCAAGAAGGCCGTCGCCTCCACGTTTGCCGCCTTTGCCACTGGCCAGTGCTACAACGTCATTCGCCAGTCCATCGCGTACGCCAACCACGACGTGACCATCTACGCGACCCACGCCGGCATCAGTGTGGGCGGCGACGGCGCCACGCACCAGATGCTGGAGGACATCGGCCTCATGCGGATGCTACCCAACTTCTGGGTCTTCGCACCAGGCGACGCGACCGAAATGGGCGTCGTACTCAAGGCGGCCGTGGCCAAGGACGGCCCCGCCTACGTTCGCTGCGGCCGCAGCGACGAACCGGTCCTGTTCGAACGCTACGAGGAATTCGAGGTGGGCAAGGCGCTGACCCTCACGGACCCCGGCGACGACCTGACCGTCTGCTCGACGGGCAGCATGACCCGCTACGCCATCGAGGCGGTCAGCAAACTACGCGCCGACGGCCTCGACGTAGGCCACCTCCATTTCCCGACCATCAAGCCCATGGACGGCGATGCGCTGGAGAAGGCAGCCCGCAAGTCGGGCGCGCTGGTCACTGCCGAGGAGCACAACATCATCGGCGGATTTGGATCCGCATGCCTTGAGGCCCTCTCGGAGCGCTACCCGGTCCCCGTGCACCGCGTTGGCACCCAGGACACGTTTGGGGAATCGGGCAGCGGCCAGGCTCTCATGGACAAGTATGGGCTCTCAGCCGGCCATGTGGCCGAGGCCGCCCGCCGGGCCATCAAGCTGCGCGCATAGCCGCACGGAGGACCCGGCTACACGACCGCCGCTCTTACGCCTCGCCGGTCAGGAAGCCCACGCCCTCGTCTTCGGGGTCCGCGGGGATGACCTGGGGGCGCGGCGGCGGGGGCAACAGATAGCTGGGACGCGCGACGCTCAACAGCAGCATGCCGGCGGCAGCGGCGTAACCCGCGATGTAGGTCGCCACATTAACCGGGCCACCCCGCTCGGCGGCGATGAAACGCCAGACCACGCCGCTAGCCCCCCCGTCAAGGACGTGCCCGGAGAGGCTCCACGTCCCAAGCACGGCAAACGCCAGGAAACAGAGCGCGGCCGCCGTATAGAACCCAAAATGGGCCACCACCAGGGGACGATCCAATTCGGGTCGCCACTGCGCAACCCCGTACAGCACCAGGCCCAAGACAGTCAGCACCGTGCCCAGGATGCCGCGACCAACCGGGTCGTACCAGGAGGCAGGCGCCTCGACGCTGAACTGGACGCTGTGCTCGCCACGACCCACATCCGTGGATTCCAGGTCCGCCCCCGCGAGAATAAAGAGCCCCCCCAGCAACAGGGGCAGCCAGAGAATAAGCGCGGGCAGCCACACGGGCCTTCCGCCTCGCCGGGACGCCACGCACCCCCAGCGGCCAGGCCCCTTAAGGCGGGTGTGGTGGGTGCTGCGGGAGCCCCGGCAGGCAGCGCCTGGACCGAGCGGGATTACTCCTCCGAGTCGTCGGCGGTCGGTCGGTAACCCTTGGCCACCAGGTATACCTCGCTGCTGCTCTTGCGACTGGCAGGCGGGTGGTATTGCCGAACGTACCCGAAGCTCGACCGGACGGTTTCCCTGAAGTCCACGAAATCCGCGCCCTCAAACACCTTGCAAACGAAAGCACCCCCGGGTTTGAGGTGCCGGTGGGCGAAACGCAGCGCCATCTCGCACAGGTGGACACTGCGAACCTGATCCACGTTGTAATTGCCAGACATGTCCGGCGCCATGTCGCTGACCACCGCGTCAAGCTGCTCGCGGCCAGTCTCCGCCAGTTCAGCAGCTAGGCGCCGGTGGGTCTCCGGCTTGGTAAAGTCGCCCTGGATGAGGCGGGCTCCCTCGATGGGCGCCACCCGCTGTAGGTCTACGCCAATCACGATGCCTTCCGGCCCCACAAGCTCAACCAGCACCTGCGCCCAGCCGCCCGGGGCGCAGCCGAGGTCCGCCACTGCATCGCCCGGTTTCGGGAAACCAAAGCGCTGCTGAATCTGCTTCAGCTTGTACGCACTACGGGCGCGGTAGCCCTCGCGCTTGGCCTGCTTGTAGTACCCCTCGCGACGGCGCTCCTGGTACCAACGGGTAGCCACGTTCGCGGCCACGAGGGCCTCATCCTTCAGGCTTGCGGGCGATGCGCCCCGGTCAGAGCCCCTCGTTGCCAGCCAACATGGGCGGGTTCGCCACCCCCTCCTGGCAAATGGAATTCCCGATTCCGGGCGCAAAGATATTGTTGGTTACTTCCCACGCGACCTGCGAATCGAGGTGGCGCGCGAAGACGCCGCAGTCGTAGCCACCACCAAACACGTTGTCCGTGATGGCGACGGTGGAGTCCTTGATCTGCCTCAGATCAATGCCGAAGATATCGGACTGGCAGCTAACCGGATCGGTGGAGAAACCCGTGCACACCCGACCCAGGCCCGTCCAGGACACCTGATTGCCCTGAACGTTCACCTCGGCCTGGCGCACCGTCCACACCCAAATGGATCGCCGCAACTCCACAGGCTCAGGTTCGCTGGTAGCGGTGGGATCACGCTCATTGGTCGTCACGACGTTGTTGATAATGTCAAACCAGCCGTCGTTGCGCCAGGGGTGGTAGTTGATCCATTCATAGTCGAGGGTGAAGGGGTCCAGGGGGGTCTGGCTGCCGTCGGGCTGCAATTGCTCGATGCGTTCGGCATTGAAGATGTCCACGAAGATCCGGCCGTTGCGCACCTCGTTGCCCTCAATCTTGACCCACGTCTGGTGCCGGTGGGGCTGGTTCAGCTCTTCGGCGTTTTCCGAGAGGGCGATGCGGTCATCGACACGGTGGTTCTCGTCGTCGTAGCGCAGCCCGTACCCGTCGGCGTCGTCGATCACGTTGTCGTCGAAATGAATCCAGTTCCAGCGCTGGTTGTGGTTGTGCCCGCCGTGCGAATCCCGCGTGGGGTCGTCGCCGTGGTAATGGTTGCGCTTCCCATAGAAGCCAGCGCCGTGGTAGTGGCCGTGCATGTCGATGTCGACGGAACCCCAGAAGGTGTTGTTGTGAATGCGCGCCTGGTAGAAGCCGTCAAAGTTGGCAATGCGGTGGACGACGATTCCGGGTACATCCGGGCGGGGATTCATGTTTCCCGTGGGTTTGCCGACCGTGTTGTGCCGGAATTCGCCGGAGAAGTGACGAACCGAACTGAGGAAATCGAATTCGTTCTCCTCGATGATGCCGGCGGTTGCCAGCCCGGTTCTCTCCGTCTGGATATTGACGTAGGCGTCGGCGAAATGGTTCCGGTAAACGTGAACGCAGTCGCCATTGAAGTTGATTTGAAAGAGCGCCATTTCCCGGACTTCACCGAGGGGCCCATTGCTCACGCGGTGGTCGCTGAAGTAGTTGTTTCGGATGATGAAACAGGCGTCGGTGTTCTGGACCTTGAGGACATCCCGCACGTGGATTCCCTCGATGATGTATGGGTCCTCCGGGGTGCCCGAGCCAGGAATGTTGAGAGCAGGACCGTCGAAGATGATGGGGTCGGCCCACGCTTCGTCGCTGAGGATGCGAATGACCTGGTAGGTCGGCAGGTTCAGCGCTTCCTGGTAGGTGGGAATACTGCCCTGGGGCTCATGGAAGAAATTGATCGGCTGGTCACGACCACTCTGGTTGCAGGGGTGGTGTTCGGGATGCGCCGTGGCCGGATCGTGGCTGTGAGCGTGCCCGTCACCGATATGGTGGCCGTAAGGGGCAAGGTAGAGATCGCATGCGTCGAGGCTGTGATCGACACCATTGTGGGCGCCGCTTGGCATGGATCCCAGCAGCAGCAATGCTAGGGTCAGGGGGATGAAACCGGTGGACCGCATGGTTTCCGAAAGCAACCACCCCACCCCGTGTGGTTATTCGTTATGGTTAGTGCGGTTACACGGTCGCTTTTTGGCATAAGTATGGCGCGGTTTCAGCAGCCAGATGGTTGCAGAAATGCGGGTCCCGATTAACTAATCGATTGAAATATGTTATTCCCGTGCAACTTTGGGGATTAAACTCGGCGCCAGCAAGCCAGCGCCGCAAAAATCGGAGATCCAATCAAAAAAGCGAGGAAGAAAACGGGAAAGGAGAGCCAAGGATCACTCGCCGTCGGGCCTATTCTCCACTGAATCGTCGTAGAAGACAGGGTGTTTCGCGCTGCCGAAGTCGTTACCCGCCAGGCGCCACACGGCCAAGGCATCGAACTCGTGCGCTCGCACGCCGAAGGTGAAACCATCGGCAGTGTTGTCCCTGAGGGTGATGTCCGAGTCGCGGATCTGGCGCAAGTCAATGGCGGCGGGCTCCACATCGTTGTAGCCCCAAAGGTTGTTGACCGCCGACAGGGGCCCGGAATCGCGCTTGACAGGCTGGTTCGTGATCGTGTTGCCCTCGATGGTCACCTCGGCCTCCTTGGCAGCGAACACGCGCAGGGCACCGAGGCGTTCGAAGGGGTCGTTCCACCAGGGGAACTGGAGGCCGAGCGTATCATCGGCGGCGGGTGCAGCGAAGTCGATCGTGTTGTCCCGAATCTCCAGCCAGCCAGGGTTGCGCGTGTAGTGGTTCTCGTCGTCGGCGTTGAAGACATCCACGATGAGCCCAGCATCCTTGATCGAGTTGCGCGCCAAGACCACCCGGGTGAAGTGCTGGTGGTCCAGGTCCAGATCGTCCTCGTCCTCGGACCGCGCGGTCCGGTCGTCGCCGGCGTGGTTGCGGTCCTCGTAGCGCAGGCCGTACCCTTCGGGATCGATGACCTCGTTGTCTGTGAAGAACACGCTCGTCCACCGCAGGGTGTGGTCGTGGGCCATGCTGCGATTCATCTCCTCGCCGTGGTAGTGGCTGTGGGGCGCGTAGAAACCAGTGCCGTGGTGGTGGCCGTGCAGATCCAGGTCCACGGAGCCGAAGAAGGTGTTGTGGTGGATCAGGCCCTGGTTGAAGCCGTCAACGTTGGCGACACGGGGGTCCTCGGCGAACATCCAGGGGACGGTCTCCAGGACGGTGTCCCACATGGAGTTGGCTGTGCGCGGGCCGACGACGTTGTGGCGGAACTCGCCATCGTAGTGGCGCAGTTGGCCGATGTACTCGATCTTGTTGTATTCAATGAGGCCGCCCGTGGCGTACCCGGTGCGGTCCACGTTTTCGTTGACGCGCAGGTCGCGGACGAAGTTGTGGTGCGCGTGCACACACTGGGCGTTCCAGTTGAGGGTGAGCTGGCCACCGATGTAGTTCTCTTTGATGACGAAGCACGAGTCGGTGTCGGCAAGGAAGAGATCGCCCGTGACGTAATACCCGGAGATGACAAAGGGGTCCTCCAGGGTGCCGGAGCCAACGCGGATGCCGGCGGCGGGCGTGGCATCGTCGTCGCTGCGAATCATGATTCGTCCGACCTGTTCCAGTGAGCGGGCGTCGCTGGCGGACGGCACCTTGCCCTCGGCGGGCGGGAAGCGGGGGCGCTCCATGCCGAGCTGGTCATCCGGCGCGTCGCCGGCTGTGCTGCCGTCCAAATCCGCCTGGTTGGCCCCGGCATGCTGATGCTTGGAGCTGGTCGCCGCGGGCGGCCGATATTCAGGAACGGTGGCCATGGCCTCCTCCTGGGTGGCGTGCTCGTGGATCACGGATGCCTCCGTGTCCTCGAAATTCGCTTGCAGGGCGAGGCCAGCCAGCGCCGTGATGGCAAGGATGGCCGTGACCACGAGAGTCAGGGTGACGGGTTTTTTCATGGAACCACTCCAGCCCTTGACCCCACTCAAATCATACTTAAGTCGTATGGTGGCCCCATCTGAAAGAACGTTCATTTCGACACTGCATCGGCGACGCGTTGTCGAAGCGGGCCCCCGGCCGCGCCGCACGGCGCATGTGTGCTGGATGGCAGCCCATCCCGCACCACGGGCCGCCGCCCGCCCGTCCGCAAGTTCTTTTCAGGGGGTGCCTTCGGCGGCTCTGATGCGAGCCCTGGTGACCGGTGCCGGAAACCCCACGGGAGAGGCCATCGTCCGAGCGTTGTTGAAGGACGGCCACAACGTCCGCCTCTTCGGCGGCGGCCCCGAGTTGCAGGAACGCTTTGCGGGCGTGGGATCCGGCGAGGTTCGCTGGCACCCCGGCCGCTTGCAGATTGGGGGCTCCATTGAGCCGGTCCTGAGTCAGCGCGAGGTTCTGATTCATTGCGCCAACTTGGACGTGTACGGAAAGCGGGTTGCGAAGGCCGAGCGCCACGACGCCGCTATCCAGATTGAGCGCGGCACCCTGTACACCCGCTACGGCGCCGAGCGGGAAATGGTGGATGTGTTCATCCATCTGGAGCCCACGCCCCAGAAGGGGGATTCGTTTGCGAAGGTCCAGGAACACGCCACGGCGCATGTACGCGCCACTCGCGGTGCGACCCAGGTGGAGGTTGTCTCGGCTGATCCGGCCAAGCCGGACCCCACGGTTGCCCGCGTGCTGGGCATCCTGAAGGCTATGCATTTCTACGGCCTGGCGCCGGGAAAACAGGCTGCCGTCACCGCCTGACCGGTGAATTCGAACGGGCGATGGCCTGTTCGTCGTAGCCCTTAGCCTGCCCCGCCGGTGCCGCCTCATGCACGACACGGCGCGGCCGATCCAGCATAGCGTACACCTGTCTGACGACGAAGCGCAACTCCTGGCGCATCTTGGCGAAGAACTGGCCATGACTGCCGAGCAGGTTCTTCGCGAGGGCCTCCTGGAGGTCGCCGTCCGCGTGGAACGACAACGTGACCGAATGCACGCCGTCGCCGACCCGGCACCCGACCAAACGGTGGACGCCTTGCCAGGATAACTGGGGCGGCAGCAGCCAAGCGCGACCGTGGCCCGCCGTGCAAGACGGACTGGAGGGACCCGCTCCAGGCGTCCACCTACGGACCGCTGGCGGCAGGCGGTGAGCAAAGTCGCCCTCGGGGGCGGGCGTGAAGCGGTCACCTGGCGTCGACCAACGCTTTTAACGGTGGTCAACAGGTGGTGCAACTATCATGCAGGTGGTGATCCTGGCGGCAGGGCAGGGAACACGGTTGCGGCCCATCACGCACGACCGTCCAAAATCCATGCTGAACGTGGCGGGCAGACCCCTGCTTCACCATATGCTGGAGAGCCTGGTGGCCCATGGCGTAACAGAGGTCGAACTGGTCGTCGGTCACGGGCACGACAAGATCCGCGCCTATTTCGGCGATGGCAAGAAATTCGGGATCAAGATTCGCTACACGCAGCAGGCGCGCCAACTTGGCCCCGGCCACGCTTTGCGTCAGGTGCAAGAAAACATCACCAGCGACACTTTCATTGTTTTGCCGGCGGACGCTTGGTACCACCACGATCTCCTTGGTCGCATCCTGGCGGCCGACGGGCCCGCCATGGTCCTGGTGCCCGATGTCCGCTCGGGACGGCACGGGATTCCGGTCATCCGCCGCGGTCAGGTCGTGGATCTCGAACTGCACCGCCCGCCAGATGCAAGCGGCGCCAGTGGAGGCACCTATTGTCTGCCCCGCCGCATCTTCGAGCACCTGCACGAGACCGACCTGCGCCTGCGTGACGCCGTACGGCGGGACTTGGCTGGCAACAGTGGTTGGCGCCTGATTCGGGCCGAGCCCACGGAGTACCTGGATCTCATCGAGGTACAGGACCTGCTGCGGCTGCACGAGAGTCTGATGCGCTCCATCACCCCAAGCATGGACGGCACCCTGGAGCAGAACGTTCAGGTCAGTGGCTTGGTCCATGTCGGTGAAGGCAGCACCATTCGCGCGGGCAGCGTCCTGATGGGACCCGTCTACGTTGGAAACAACTGCCTCATCGGCCCCAATGCAGTCCTGGCCCCCGGCACATCCGTGCGCAACCACGTTGTCGTGGAGCCGTTCACCATCATTCGCCGCTCGACCATCTTCAGCAACATCACCGTCGGCAGCCACAGCCGCGTCATTGCAGCCGCCGTCGACGATGGCGCGCGCATCGGCTCCGGTGCACACCTGGCCGGCCGGGAAGGAATCCTGGTCGGTTCGGATGCCAGCCTAGGCGATGATGTCGTGGTGTCTGACGGAGGCCGCATCGGGCGGCGCGCCGTGGTCGCCGATGGCCGTCGTGTAACCGACGTTCCCGACGGAGGGATGGCGGTTTGATGATGACATCGGGAGGTGCCTGAAATGTGCGGCATCGTAGGCGTGTTCGGCCTGCCCGGGGCTGCCGGCCTGGTGCGGTCCGGGTTGGAGCGCCTGGAATACCGGGGGTACGATTCCGCCGGCATCGCGTGGCTCGACGCAGCAGGAATCGAGGTCGTCAAGGAGAAAGGACGCGTGTCGGATCTCCCTCCGATTGCATCCGGGCCCGAAACGATCGCCATCGGCCACACCCGTTGGGCCACCCACGGGGGGGTCACGGCCGCCAACGCGCACCCGCATCTGGACCCCACCCGGCGATGCGCGGTGGTTCACAACGGCACCATCGAGGGCCACCACCGGCTGCGTGCCCAACTGGAAACCCAGGGCCACTCGTTTGCCAGCGACACCGACACGGAACTGCTGGCGCACCTCTACGAACTGGAACGCCGCAAATTCCAGCCCATGGACGCCCTGGAAGCAGTTCTGGCTCGCGTCGAGGGCTCGTGGGCAGTCCTGATCCTGGACGCCGATACGGGCTCGATTGCCTTTGCCCGCCACCGCACGCCCCTGGTGCTAGGCCTGACCGACGACGCGGTGCTCATGGCCAGCGACGTCACGCCCCTGTTGGTTCACACGCGGCGCATCGTCTTCCTGGAGGACGGCGACCATGGCACCATCGGTCCCGACGGCATCTCGTTGCGCGATGAACACGGTGCCCCCAAGGCGATCGTGGCACAAACCATCGATTGGAACATTGAGCAGGCGGAGAAGGCCGGATATGCTCACTTCATGCTCAAGGAGATCCACGAAGCGCCGGTGGCGCTCAACCAGTGTCTCGCCGGCCGCGTCCAGTCTGGCACCGCGCAGGCGCAAACAGGTGTTCCCCGCGACTTGCTGGATCAGGCCAAGCGCATCCGGCTGGTGGCCTGTGGTACGAGTTACAACGCCAGCCTGATGGGGCGAGCGTTCCTGGAAACCTGGGCGGGTATCCCCTGCGAAGCCATCGTGGCATCGGAGCTTCGGGATCGACCCCTCACCCCGGGGGACGGGTTCTACATTGGCGTCAGCCAGAGCGGCGAGACCCTGGACACGCTGGAGGCCCTGCGCCGGATCCAGCCCCGGGGCCACCCCATCCTGGGTATCTCCAACGTGCAGGGAAGCAGCCTACAGCGCCTCGCCGACGAGACCATCCTGACCCGCGTCGGCCCCGAGGTGGGGGTTGCCGCCACCAAGACGCTGCTTGGCCAAAGCATCACGCTGGCCGTGCTGGCCCTAGAATTGGCCGGCCACCGCAACACGATGTCTGCGGATGCCACCACGGAGCTCCTGTCCCAGTTGGGCCGCATGCCCAGGACCGTGGAAGGCATCCTGGAGCACGAGGAGCGCTACCGCCAACTGGGCCTGGAATTGAGTCGCGCCCACAGTCTGTTTTTCCTCGGCCGCGGCATCCATGTCGCCACCGCCTGCGAGGCAGCCCTCAAGTTCAAGGAAATCACCTACCTGCATGCCGAAGGCTTTGGCGCGGCGGAGCTCAAGCACGGGCCTTTTGCCCTGCTGGATCGCAACACGCCGTGCATTTTCTTCGTGCCCACGGGGGACCTGTACGACCGCACCATTAGCGCCGTGTTTGAGGTCAAGGCCCGTGGTGCGCCGGTGCATGTCTTCACGCAGGGCCCCGTCGAAGACCTGGAAGGTATTGCGGATACGGTCCTGCCGATTCCGAAGACGGACCCGCTCCTGGCAGCCATTCCGTTCAGCGTGGCTGGCCAGTTGCTGGCATACCACGCGGCTTCGGCGCTGGGGCGGGAGATCGACCGGCCCCGCAACCTGGCCAAGAGCGTTACCGTCGAGTAGCGGCCTACGGTTCGCGGCGCGTGCGAACGGGCATCGGGGGCGCGCGCTCGGCCAGTTCTGCCACCACCCGCTCGTGGGGCGGCTGCTCATAGTGGTGCACCCATGCCTCCGTCGGGGCCCCCGGAGGAACCTCGCGGGGATAGCCCGCCATGCGTGCCTCGGATTGCAAGTCAAACGCGCGCACCCGCCGCGACTGGGCCACGTAGAGGCCCAGGTAGGGCAGCAGCGCGCCTAGGCCCAGGAGGGTTGCCAACAACAGGAGCGCCGGCTGGCTGTAGGTGGTGCCTCCCAGCGAGATGACGAAACTGGCATCCGTTGAGATGCTGCGGTAGCTCTGGACGATGTAGAGGATCAGAGCGAGGCTGGGGACGCTGGCAAGCAACACGAGCCCGAGGCGGGCCACGGAGCCATGTTCGAGCCGCTGGCGTCCCTCCCGCGCCACATTGGGTGCAAACGCCACGACGCCTGCCACCGCCGTGCCGATGCCCAGAAGCGCCAGGGCGCTCAGCAAAGGCCACGCCCGGAAGCAGGTGCCCGACAAGAACACCTTGGCGGGCTCACCGCAGGCGTCGGCGGTGCGCAGGGCGCCAACATAGACGATGGCGAGCAGGGAGTAGAATGCCACGAGGACGCCGGGGATCACGAGGCGATCCCGCCGCCGGCGGTTTTCAGACCAGTTCAAGGCCGCACCTTGTCACAGAGGCGGGACCCAGCGAATAAGGATGCTGATGACTTACAAGCGGGCTCCAGGCCACCATCGCCGGGCGGCGCCCACCTCCACCGCCCGGCATCCGGCACCCGCCACCTGCGATCCAGCACCCGCCACCTGCCATCCACCATGCGCCCGCTGCCATCCTGCCCTCCCGCAACCCCGCCCCGAGGCCTACCCACATCCCGGCCCCATCCACCACGGCCGCGAGAACGGCTATTTATAGCGAAGTCGGCGCTCGCAGCGCCGTGCACCCTGAACCTCTCACCAACGGGGAGTCCGGCCGCCGCGTCGCAGTGGTTGGAACCGGCTACGTTGGGCTCGTCACGGGCGCCTGCCTCGCCAGCCTTGGACACCACGTCACCTGCCTCGACATCGACGAGAGCAAGGTGGCCACGCTCCGCTCCGGGGGCGTCCCGTTCCATGAGCCGGGGCTTCCCGAAGTGGTGGCGGGAGCCGTGGCCGCCGGGCGACTGCATTTCACCACGGACCCCACCGTTCTCGGGGACACCGAAATCGCGTTTCTGGCGGTCCCGACGCCTGCCTCCCGCGACGGCCGCGCGGACCTCTCCTTTGTGCAGGCCGCCACCGCCACGGCGGCCAGCCACCTGGCAGGGGACGCCATCCTGGTGACCCGAAGCACCGTCCCTCCGGGCACGGGGGACGAATTGGAAGCGCAACTGGTGGCGGCCGGGCGCCGTGACCTGACGGTGGTGTCGGCACCTGAGTTCCTCGCCGAGGGGACGGCGGTTTCCGACTTCATGCACCCGGAGCGCCTGGTCTTCGGTGGTGCACGTGCGGCGGCGATCCGGGTGGCAGCGCTGTTTGAACGCCTCCCGGACGCCCCCCGCATCCTCACCGACCGCCGCACGGCGGAGTTGGCCAAATATGCCGCCAACACGTTTCTGGCGGCGCGGGTCAGCCTCGTCAACGAATTGGCAAATCTCTGCGATGACCTGGGTGCTGACGTGACGACGCTGGCCCGAGCCGTGGGCCTTGACAGCCGCATCGGCACCAAATTCCTGCGCGCCGGCATCGGCTACGGCGGCAGTTGCTTCCCCAAAGACGTTCCAGCGCTAGCAGCCGTGGGCCGCTCGGTGGGACGTCGCATGCCGGTGGTTGAGGCGGTGCATGACACCAACCAGGCCCAATGGCAGGTGGTCCGGCAACGCTGCGAGAACCTTGTCGGGGACCTTACCAAGGCCACCGTGGCCATCCTGGGCGTGGCTTTCAAGCCCGACACGGACGACACCCGCGAGGCGCCCGGCCTGAAACTGATAAGTGCGCTGGCCGACGGCGGCGCCAAGATGCGGGCCCACGATCCCCTGGCGCGCCTCCCGCCGCACCTGGCCGGCCGGATCGAGCAGGTGGACACGGTGGCCGACGCCGTCGCTGGAGCGGACCTCGCGGTCCTGGTAACCGAGTGGGCGTCGTACCTGGACGAGGACTGGGCCGCCCACGCAGCCTCCATGGCCCACCCGCGGCTTCTGGACGCTCGCAATCACCTGGATCTGGGCAAGCTCAAAGCGGCCGGCTTTGAAGCCTGGGGCGTGGGCGCACGATGACGCACGTTCCCGGTGGCCCGCGCGCAATCATCCCCGCCGCCGGGTTCGGAACCAGGATGCTGCCGGCAACCAAATCGATGCCCAAGGAGATGCTGCCGGTCCTGGACCGGCCGGCCATCCAGTACGTGGTCGAAGAGGCGGCGGCCTCGGGCCTGGAGGATATTCTGATCATTACGGGGCGCAACAAGCGTGCCATCGAGGATCACTTCGACGAGACGCCTGAACTGGAGCAACTCCTCGAGCAAAAGGACCGCCTGCGGGAACTGGAGGCGCTGCGCGCCATCAGCCACCTGGGCCATGTCTTCACCGTGCGCCAGAGCCGGCCCCTGGGTCTCGGTCACGCCGTCTTGCAGGCGTGGCCCCACACGCGCAGCGATCCTTTCGCGGTCCTGCTGGGTGACGACATCATTGTCGGCGAACGTCCGGCCACGCGGCAATTGCTCGATGTCTTCGAGGATACAGGGGCCAGCGTCTTTTGTGTTCAGAATGTTGCTCGCGACGAGGTTTCCAAGTACGGCATCGTGGAAACCGAACACATCGAGAAGGGCCTGTACCGAGTAACGGATATCGTTGAAAAGCCGGCGCCCGAGGATGCTCCCAGCGATTTGGCCTCCATTGGCCGGTATGTGTTCACGCCGGCCCTGATGCCCCTTCTGGCGGATACCAAGCCGGGCCACGGCGGAGAAATCCAGCTCACCGACGCCATCCGGCAACTGATCAAGCAGGAGGAGGTCTACTGTTTGCAATTCGAGGGTCGGCGCTTTGACGTAGGCAGTCTGGAGGGTTGGCTGGAGGCCACTGTTGCGTTGGCCGCCCGCGATCCCGCGCTCCGCCGCATCGTTGAGAAGGAACTCGGAATCCCCAGCGCCAGCGGCTAACTGCAACCACGCGGGCGGCTAACTGCAACCACGCCGGCCTGGCGCCGCTGACGGCTTGCCGACGCATCCGCCGAGGGGTCATCGGCCCGGACCTAGCGCGGCGCCCGAGCCATGGCTACACGGGACCGGCTCCTATTCCGGCTGATCCAGCAGACCCTGGTAGAGTTCCACGTACCGTATGGCCACCAGCGACCAGTCGTGGTGCTTCTCCACGTGAGCCCGGACCTTCTTCCCCGTGGCGGCCAGCGCCTTGTCATCGGCCCGGCAAGCTTCGATGAGGCGGGCCAGGTCTTCGGCGTCGCCCGGCTCTGCCAGGGGGCCGAGTTCGCCGTCCCTGAGCATTTCCCGAACGCCCGGAATCCTGGTGGCCAGCACCGGGACACCGCTGGCCATGGCTTCCAGAACCACC
>JBFIJP010000022.1:0-18989 GCA_041600695.1 Thermoplasmatota archaeon
ACGCCGCCATCGACCAGGCTCTGGACGCCTTCGAGCGGCTGCGCCGCCGGGTGGACCAGACTTTGGCACACCCGGAAGGCCCTGGGCAGGAGGGGCACCAGGGGTACGAGTTTCCCGACCGGGCCCTGGCACAAGCCGGAAATTCCCCGGCAGCAGATGGCCAAGGGGCCGCGGCCAAGCGGTCCAGCAGTCAGGATTCCAGCGGCCACGGCACCAACGATGGCGGGCAAGCCGCCCCCGGCACGGCGCAAGCGGGGGAAACGGGCCCCCAAATGCGGGATTCCGACGCATCCGGCGGACCGTCGTCGGGCGGACTCCCACCCTGGAACCACAACGCCAGGCGGCACCGCATCGAACATTACGAACTCCCAACTCCCGAAGCGCGGCGGCGCACCGCCGATCTTGGCATCATGGCTTCCGTGCAACCCAACTTCGTGGGCGCATGGAGCTCCAAGGGCGGCATGTACGAAGCCCGCCTGGGAGACCGCTTCTACCTGAACAACCTGTACCGCACGTTCCTGGAGGAAGGGCTGGAGTTGGCGTTCGGCAGCGACGGCATGCCCTTTGGGCCCCGCTACGGAATCCAGAGCGCCGTGGAACATCCGCTGACCCACGAGCGCCTGAGCCCTGCCGAGGCGGTCTATTACTACACGAACCGGGCGGCATGGAGCATCCACCTGAACGATGCGGGAACGCTTGAAGTGGGCAAACACGCGGATCTCTTGCTTCTGGATGAGAAAGACCTCGACGCCCGGCCGGCGACGCAGTGGGCGATCCGGGAGACCGTCGTCGCTGGCGAGACCTGCTGGTCTGGCGCCGTCGACCCGGAGCCACTGCTTTCCCCGTCCGGTGAAGCCGGGTCCGCCTGAAACGGACTCCCCTGAATCAAGGGGCAACGGGATGAACGGGGGCGCGCCAACAGGCAAAGCTGCACCCGCGTGATATTTCCTGACGACGCTGCCAAAGGCACGATGACCATGGGAGCCGTGGCCATGGGAGAAGCGGGGCCTGGCGGACAATGCCCCACTCATCCGAATACCAGCCGCGTGATGACACTTGGCGAAAGCGCCCAGCTTTTGGCAGCCCACATCGATGCAGATCCAGAGGCCCAGCCGCCAGGGTCAACGGCAGACAGACATCGGGAACAGGTGTTTATTGGGGAGGCACAGGCCATAGCATGCGTGCATTTTGCGGCGGTGCGGACCTGAAGTCAGGTGACCACCACCTTGGCGTTTGCCTGTAGGCCCGTTGCAGCCGGCTCCATGCCACGGGATTGTGATACCTCTGGCTGACACATGGGCCGGGCAGTGCAACCTTGCGGAACGGACCTTTCCGGTGGTTCACCACGCCATAGATGAAGGATATCTGGCAGAGGATACGCCGCCAACACTGAACCGGTATCCAATCCAGAACGTTGGCTACGCCATCGAATAGGGAGTCCCTGCTATGGACAAAGGTCGCCGAGGCCTGGGTCGAGACCCCACCCCATGGTTTCCACTGGAATCCTAAACCTCTGTTGGCCACCTGGACCGGAGTTCGCCTCCGTCGGTTTTGTTTTCGCTTTTTGGAACCGAATGGTTATGTGGATAAGGTTCCTGGAGAGCCAAGGTCCGTTGACACCAGTAGAAATAGAAAAGAGTCCGTTGACACCGTTTTTCCATTCGACAGGAAATGAGGGGGTTCCCCCTCGTTTTGGGGCTCCCAGGAGGACCGATGGCCATTTTCAGTTGCAGTGGAAACTGAGGTAGCGTCCTTCGATGGGCAGCGCTCTGGACTTCACCAGGGTATAGGCGCCAGGCCCGGGAGAGTCTTTCGCAACAAGCGTTCATGCATCCTCTGCGCCGCGGCCCATGACCATCAACCCACCCGGATGAAGGTGCGGCCGCCGGTGCGAGGCCCGGCATTGTTCCAGCCGAGCACCCTACCCCAGACCGTTCTCCAGGTGTCGAACCAGAAGTGCAACGGTTTTCCACCCGGCGCGTCTTGCTGTTTTCGATGGCTCCGGCGCGCGTCGGCATGGTCCCTATTCCCTCACCCGACCTGGCCCAACTCAGACAAACCCTGTCACCCCACTACGGCGCGCACGTGTGGGAAGACGATGAGGCGGGCCAACGCATCCTGGTCGTGCGTGTACCCCGCGACGAACCAGACATGGTCAACGACATCGAAGCGGCCGTGGAATACCTGACGCTTGCCGACACGCGCGAACTGAACCAGGTTCTGCTGGTGGGCGGACGCCGCATCCACGCCGTTCCCGCGCGCCTGATCGAAGACCGCATGGTGGATCGGGCCCACGGCGACCGGCAACAAGCAGACAGGCTGCGGGGCATCCTCTCCGAGAAGGAGAACGTGCGACTCTACCGGGACCCCCAGGATCCCCACAAACTGCTGCGCCTTGGCGTGCGCGTGCCCCACTCCACGGTACAGGAAGTGGCCGATGTGGATTTGGAGCGCGTGGCAGACGTGCTTGGCCCCAAGCTTGAGGAAGGCAAGCTGAAGGCCGTGCGAGCCGTCTACTTGGTTGCCGAACGGGATGACGTCCGCCTGGAACCGGAAATGTTCTTCGCCGAGCTCCGCGAGCACTGGGGCCGAAAAGAGCGCCTCCGCCAGGTGGAAGCCCATTCGGAGGCCCGGGCGCGAGTCAAGGAGGCTGAACGCCGCCGGCTCCTGCGCGATCTGGAGCGCCGCTTCCCGGTCCAGCCGCGCGTGATGTACGCGCCGGTACGCCGGCAGGAGGAGGTGTCGCGGAGCATTGCCGCCGCCCCCCCGCCCGCGGCCCGCACGGAGACGGTCACGCAAGAGGCCGTGGTGCAAGCCGAGATGAAGACCCCCGCCGCCGTGCCAAAGGTTCCCGGGTGGAACCGGCTCCTGGCGCGCCTCCAGGCAGCCGGCTACCAAGTTCTCCCCCATCCGGACGTTCCCGGCCACGCCATTGATCTAGCCGCCGAGCGCAAAGATGGTTACCCGGAACGCTTGGTGGTGGTTTTCCCGCCCCGGCTTACGGTCGCCACGGCGGACGCCCTTCTGGCCACCAGTCGGGCGCTTGGGGTTGATTTGGCTCTGGCCGTTTGCGAAGCAGCCGACCCAGAGGCACGCAAGCGCCTGGTGGCCACCAAGGTGAAGTGGGTGCCGCCGCACGATCTGGACCACCTGAGCCTGTGATTCCTGAAGCGGGGGTTGACGACCGCCGGCTTTCTGTGCCGAAGGCCGACTCGCCTGGCGGCCAGAGTGATGGCGCCCCACGCCTGAGCGGGACGGCTGCCCCGCCGGCGGCTTCGCCCGAGCCAGCCATGGCCATGCATCAGGCCCCCGCTGTTCGGCCGGACGGCGGCATTGTGTCGGAGGAAGCCGGGACCCATCCCCCCACGGCTCCGTTGACCCTGTTTGCGCCACGGGTTCCACCACGGCCCGCTCCCGAGACGGCCCCGGCGACGCCCGGCGGTCCGCCTGGAGGGCACCTCGCCGGTGTGTCAGAAGAGAATGACGGGGGCCCCGCGGGCGGGCCGGCGGCCGATGACGTCCCCGGCGATCTGACCGCTGTGCCTCCGTCGAAAGACACCCCTGTGACGCCAGATCCGACAGACGGCCTAGAAGACCCGGGGCGAGAGATTCGGCAGCCCCCCCAACCCGCGCCTGATGTTCTCCCCGCTACGCCCCTCAGCGCAGCCACAGGACCACCGCCCTTCGCCCTCCTGTCGACGGGGTGTGCAGCCCTCGACGTGCTGTTGGACGGCGGCCTCGAATCGGACGCCGTGACACTGGTCTTTGGGGAAGGCGGCAGCGGCAAGACCAATCTTGCCCTACAGTGCAGCCGCGAGGCGGCCGCCCGCGGCCGTGTCGCTTTCGTTGATACAGAGGGCGTCAGCCCGCGCCGCCTGGGGCAGATCATGGACGGTTGCCCGCCGGAGCTGGTCCGACGCCTCCATTTCTTCAAGCCCCTGGATCTCGATCAGCAAACCAAGATGGTCGAGCAGGCCACGAAGCTACCCGGGCTCCGGCTGTTGGTGCTGGACTCGATCAACATGCACTACCGGCTGCATATGGACACCGACGACGAGCGGGCGGCCAGCCGTCAACTGTACCGCCAGCTCCACCGCTTGACGGCCTTCGCGCGCAGTCAGGAGGTGCCGGTGCTGGTCACGGGCCAGGTGTATGGCGACGAGGACCAGACGCATCCGTTTGCGCGCCGCCTGCTGGAACACTTGGTCAAGGCATCCGTACGCTTCGAGAAGCGCCCCGACGGGCTGCGGCGGGCCACCATTGTCAAACACCGCAGCATCGAGGAGGGGCGTCGCACCCGGTTTCGCATCACGGAACGTGGTCTGGCCGGCGAGGCCGCAGCGGATGGCGGACCCCGCGCCTGACCGACTGGCCGACAGCCGCTTATAAGTGTGAAAAAAATTGGAGGAAGGTCTCCGAAATGACTTTCACGGCGCCGCCATTGTTTCGGCATCCCTGACGGAGCCCTGCCTAGCAAGGCCGGAGCCCCGCCAATGGCGGTCAGGGGGCGTCAGCAGAGGGGTGCATGAGGAAAACTACTTATGGCCCCAAACTAGACAACGGAGTAACGGGGGCAATTCCGATGTATCGGAGATTCAACTGGGTCGTGCTGGGATTACTTTTCCTGCTGCCCGTCGCATCCGCGCAGGCGATCGACGCTCCAGCGGAGGCCATTCCTGGCGACCTTGACTGGGTTGTGGCAATGGTGCGCGAAGCAGCCGCCCTGGGCGACGAATCACTGCCCCAAATCCCGCAACTGCCAGGCGGCGATGAAGCGGACGAAGGCGATGCAGCCCGTGTGCCACCAGCCGACGACGACAGTTTCGCGGACCGGCTTCGAACAGCCTTCGGCAACCGGATCGCCATGGCCAGTCTGGCCGGCGTCCTGCTCTCCGGACTGGGCCTGGCTGGTTTCGCATTGGTGACGCGGTACATCAGCCCCAAGGAGGCCCTCAAGAACCCGCAGCGAGCCATGCTGTACGGGTTCGTTCGCGCCACGCCCGGCGTGCACCTCAAGAAGCTTTCCGAGGAGTTTGGGATGAAGACTTCCAGCATCCTCTGGCACATGCGCAAGCTGGAGGCGGCGGAACTCGTGCAATCCGAGCACGCCAACGGTTACCGCGTCTTCTGCGCCGTTGAGGGGGGCGTGGAAATGAAGCGCGTCAGCCGCGCCGTGACCGCAATCCATAATGAGAACGCGCGTCATATCTTCCAATTCATTAGCCGGGATCCCGGCATCAGCACCAAATCGCTAGCCAACCGCCTGACCCTGAACCCGGGCAATGTGCGCTGGCATCTGCGCAAGCTGCGCGACTGCGGGCTCGTCGAGGAGCTCGTGCGCGAGACCGATCGACTCCTGTACCCGACGCCGCTGGGTGTCAAGGCACTGGAGGCCGCGGAGGGGCGCCCTGTCGATGGGCCCGCCGTCGTGGCATCGACGCCCACTCCGGTGGCGTCAGATTGAGGAAAACCATGAACCGAACCACTGCGATCATTGCCTTGCCCGCTGCGGCCGTTTTGGTCGCGTGTGCGCCAGTAGCGGCTGCCGACGTCACCGATTTGTTTGGCGGCGAGAATGAATCCGCCTTTGGTAGCGGCCTGCTTTGGGGCCTTACTGCGGGCGGCGTGGGTCTGGCCGCCTTGGCGGGTTTGGCCTATTATCTTGGCGTCGGCGGTCTGCGTCACATTGACAAGAACAATGTTCTTGAGCATCCACTGCGGGAGCAGTTGCTGACGTTGCTGCGCCAGGAGCCGGGGCTCCACCTGCGGGAATTGGCGAGCCGCCACGACACGGCGGTGACCAACACCCAGTGGCACCTGCGCAAGCTGGAGATGGCCAACTTGGTCAAGACCCAGAAGGTCCAGGGCCGACGGCTTTACTACCCCACCGAGGGCGGCGTGCAGGCGAAGGAGCGCGCGCTGCAGAACGCGGCCCTGCGCAACCCCAACGCGGTGCGTGTGTTGGAATTCCTGATGGCTACGCCAGGCAGCAACCAGCGCTCCATGGCGGACGCTCTCAAGATGAACCCTGGAACGATTCGCTGGCACCTGCGTCGCCTTGAGACGGCGGGGCTTCTGCGAGCGGTCCCGGATGGGGCCCAGATTCGGTACTACGTGACCGATTTGCCGGAGGAGACGCTGGCCAGTCTGTCGGTGTCCCCGTCGTCGGTGTCGACCGAGCAGTCGTAGGTGGGCCCGTGGCGTGGTCGTTGCAGGAGGGGGGCGGCCCCCGCAGCCCATTATGACCCTGTCATAACGGTGTAATAGCAGGTGGCTCTCCGCCAGCCCGTGGCCTTGCCGCCGTGCTTCCACTTGGCCGACAGCGTGTTTCCACGCGTGCGGGCAGCCGCAGCCACGCGTCTGGTCCGTGCGGGGTGGAGCCAGACCCGCACCGCCGAAGCCCTCGGAGTCAGCCAGGGAATGATCAGTCGCTACCTGGCGCAGGATGCGGCTGAGGGCGACCCACTCGTTTTACGCATGACCGACGACCTGGTGTTGGGCCTGCATCAGGCCCCCGCTGCGGCACGTTCCGTGTGGTGCGATCTGCTGGCCCCCACCGGTTCTGGTGCCGATGAAGCGCTCCAGGATCTACTCTCAGCCGAACAGCGTCTGTTGCGGCACAACCCTCTGGCCATTGTTCCCCAGATCGGGCTCAACCTGGCCCGCGCCGCGGCGGGAGCGGCCCAAACCGACCAGGTGCTCAGCTATCCCGCCCGCATCGTTGCCGCCGGCAACCGCCTCGTCAACCCCGCCCCGCCGGCGTACGGAGCCAGTGGACACTTGGCGCGCTGGCTGATCCGGGTGCACGCCCGCCGGCCCGACCTCCTGGCCGCCGCCAGCATACGGGGCGGGCCCGACATGGCGCGGGCCGCCACAAGACTGGGTCTGGAGCCGCTCGAGGTCCGTCGGGAGGCCGGAGCGGGCGGCGACGTGGACGGACCTGTGCTGGCCGTCGTGGACGGGGCACCGGCGCCGTGGCCGGGGGCCATCGCGGCAGTCCATGATCCGGGCGCTTTTGGCATCGAGCCGTGTTTCTATGTGGGCGGCCATGACGCACGCTCGGTGGTGGAAGTGCTACTTCGACTCAATGAATCCCTGGTGACCACATGAATTCCAAGATGAACTGCCTGACCGCCCTGGCGGCCTTGCTGATTGCTGGCCTTGCTGGCTGCGTGGGCCAGCAGGCCCCCGCCGCCGAAACGTACGCCGACCTGGGCTTTGACGGGCAGCACTGGCCCCGCCTGGATGGCCAAACCCTCACGATCCTGGACCACGGCGCCTTTGCCGCCTTCGGGGAAGCCAAGGAAGCCTTCGAGGCGCTCACGGGAGCGACCGTGGAGCACGTGTCCGAGGATGACACGGGAAGCATGCTCGAGCGCGCCCGGCTGGAAGCCGGACAACCCACCTTCGACATCATCTACGGCATCGACAACATCCTGCTCCGGCAGGCCCTGGATGCCCAAATCCTGGAACCCTACAGGCCCCTCCTGGCGGACCGCATCGACCCCGACTTCGTGTTCTTCTCCGGCGCCTGGCACGCCACGCCCGTCGACCACGGCTACATCGCGCTGAACATCGACAGCCAGCACCCGGGCCTCGACAACGTTACCTTGGCCTCGCTCTACGATGTGCGCAACCACGCGGATTTGTTCGTCACTCAGGATCCCCGCTTCAGCACCCCCGGCCTGGGCTTCCTGCTCATCACCATCGCCCGCTTCGGTGAGTTCGACGCCTACGACTGGCGGGACTACTGGCGCGACCTGTTTGCAGGGGGCCTCCTGGTCACCAGCGATTGGAGTACCGCGTACGAAATCCATTACTCCGGCGGCTACGGCATCTGGGAAGAGGGCCACATCGGCGATCGGCCCATCGTGACCAGCTACACGGAAAGTCCGGCCTACGAGTGGTACTGGGACGAAGTGTACCCCCGCCGCACAGGCGACTGGGAGCCTGGTGGGCATTACGGCAGCGACCCCGCCAGCCTGCCGCGGGTCTTCCTGGACGACGAAGCGGTCTTCCACCAGATCCAGACCATGGCGATCGCCCGCGGGACCCAAAACCTGGCCGCAGCCCAGGCGTGGATCGAATTCACGCTTACGGACGCTTTCCAGGAATTGGCCGCCCCGGGTAATGCCGTGTATCCGGTCGTCGCCTCCATCGATGTGGCCAGCACCTACGACGGAAAGGACCCCCAACCCACCACGCGCCAATTGGCCAACCTGGACTACGAGGAGATCGGCACCAAGCTGGAACGCTGGGTCCTTGAGTGGACGGCCCTGTGCGAATCGCACAACTGCGCGTAGCCCTGCCGGGCCGGGCCGGCTGGGGGCTGCTGGTCGGGCCGGCCCTGCTGCTTGGCCTCTTCTTTGCCTATCCACTGGTGGTGGTATTGTGGGGTGCTTTCGGCGACGCCGACGCCTGGGCCTGGCTGGCCACACCGTATGCGAGCGCTCGCATCGTGTCCGCGTTCCAGCAGGCGGTAGGAAGCGTTGTGCTCACCATGGCGCTTGCGCTGCCGCTGGCCTGGTTCTACCACCGTCGGCGCATTCCCTCCACGCGCCTGCACTTGGCTGTCCACGCGGCTCCCTTCGTCCTCCCCGTCTTCGTGGTTGTGTACGGCATCCAGGAGGTGCTGGGACCCGGCGGCTGGGCAGGTAGCCTCGGCGTGGATGTGCTGGGGGCCGTGGGCCCCATGGGTGCCGTCGTCATCGCCCATGCCTACTACAACTACGGCTTCGCGGCGCGGCTCTTGCATGCCAGCCTGGAGAGTCGGCCCCACCGGCTGGAGGACGCGGCCCAAGTACTGGGAGCCAGCCCGCGGGGCGCGCTGTGGCGGGTCACGGCCAGGGCCCTGGCGCCCGCCATCGCCAATGTCGCGCTGCTGGTTTTCCTGTTTGCGTTCACGAGTTTCGGCGTCGTCCTCCTACTGGGTGGGGGTACCGTGGCGACCCTGGAAACGATGCTCTACCAGAACCTGCGCGGGGTGTTTCCGCGCTACGGCCACGCCGCCGTTCTCGGGTTTCTCCAACTGACACTAAACCTCCTCCTCCTGGCGGGCTACCTGGCCCTGCGCCGTCGGCACGTGCCCCGGGACGTGCCCCGGCCGGCCCCCCGCGCCTCCCGACCTGACCGATGGGCAAGCTGGGTCCTGATGGGCCTGGGGCTGACGCCCGCGGCAGCCGTTCTTGTTGGGGGCTTTCGCGTCAGAGGTGTCTGGAGCCTGGAACCGTGGCGGGCACTACTGGATGTCGGCCATCCGGCGCACGTCACAGGATTCAGTCTGCCAGGCGCCGTGGGCCTAAGTCTCTTGTACGCGGCGGCCAGCGCCGCCATCAGTCTGGCCCTGACCCTCCTCCTGGCATACGGCGTTCGCAGCATTGGTGGCCCTTGGCGCCGCGTGGCGGAACTGCTGGCCGCCCTGCCCCTGGGGACCAGCAGCCTGCTCATTGGATTCGGCTTCCTGATCACCTTCGGCGCCGGTTCATGGCTGGACCTGCGGGGCACTCGCAGCGTCATTGTGCTAGCCCATGCGCTGGTAGGCTTCCCCTTCACGGCGCGGGTGCTGCTGCCGGCCCTTGATCTGCGTGACCGGCGGCTGGACGAAGCCGCAGCCACCCTTGGCGCGGGCCCTACCGCCGTCGCCGCCCGCATCCACTGGCCCCTCCTGCGTGGGCCCATGATCGCCGCGGCGGGCCTGGCGGTGGCCATGAGCCTGGGGGATTTCGGAGCCAGCCTGATCTTGATGCGGCCCGAAAACATGGCGCTGGGCATCTGGATCACGCAGCATGACGTTCCCTTCAATTCCCTCATGCAGGCACAGAAGGATGCCTTGGCCGCCGTGCTGGGGGTGCTGGCTGCCGTCGCTTATGTTGCCGTCGAGCGGTTCCGGGATCTGGGGAGGTCTGACCTGTGACGGGCCTGACGGTGCAGGATTTGCATTTCGCCTACGGGGACCACCGGGTCCTAGCTGGCGCCAGCCTCGAAGTGCCCGCTGGCGAGTCAGGGTTCCTGCTGGGCGCCAGCGGCTCGGGCAAGAGCACCCTGCTGCGATGCATTGCCGGCCTTGAGCGCAGCTACGAGGGGAGCGTGCAGTGGGCGGGCGAGGCGCTGGACGAGTTGCCCCCCCATCGACGAGGCGTCGGCTTCCTCTTCCAGGAATCGGCTCTCTTCCCCCATCTCAACGCCTGGCGCAACGTTGCCTTCTCGCTGCCCTACCGGAACGTGCCCCGCCGCCAGCGCCGAGCGGAGGCCCTCCGGTGGCTGGATCTGGTCGGCCTGGCTGGTCGCGCCGAGGCAGCCGTCGATGAACTCTCCGGGGGCCAACGCCAACGGGTCGCCCTCGCCCGCACCCTGGCCGCCAGACCCCGCATCGTTCTGCTGGACGAACCGTTTAGTGCCCTAGACAGGGAACTGCGAGACGCGCTGGGTCCCCAGGTGAAGCGGCTGCTGGCCGACCAGGGTGTGGCTGCGCTGTGGGTCACCCACGACCGGGCCGAAGCCCAGCGGTGGGGGGATCGGGTTTGGCAACTCGTGGAGGGGACCTGCCGTCGTCTGCGCGCCGCCTGATTGGCGTGTCAAGCCTGCGTCCCAGTCCACCTAAAAGCCACTTGGCGCATGAGGATCTGTGAAGACCCGCGTCTGGCTGGTCCTCCTGGTCGCCTCGCTCACCCCGACTTCCGCAGACGATCCGGGACCTGCGTTCACCATCGAAGGGCCCACCGGCGTCGTCGGAGAAACCGCGAACGTGAGCTTCATGATCCGGGGCCTGCGTTCTGGGGAGGAGCCGTCCCTGCACGTCCGCGTCCAACCGCTGGATTACGCGCCCGGGCGACACCCTGCCTTGTTGTAGTGGACGCCCGGAACCCTGGTGGACGGCGAGGAGCAGGCATGGTCCCAGGAACCACTGCCCGACGGCTGGCGGGTCAACCGGACCCTGCATTTCGCCCAGGACGGGCGCTATCTGCTCAACGCCTCGGCGTCCGCCTCAACCACGAACGACCACCGCACGACGGTCTCTAGTCTCATCGTGGAAGCAAGGGTAGGCCGGTTTGGCCACCTGGTCAGCGATGAGACGATACTGCCTGGTGTGATGAACCACACCCAGGAGGGGGTACGTTTCTCGGCCATCATCCGGACCAGCTTCCAGCCCCAATGGGCCGAAGCCTACCTGGTGCTGTCGGATGGTCTCCTGCTCACCGCAACTCAGGCAAACATCGAACCTGCAAGCCAGGACGCCGAGGGCTACACCACGCACCTCACAGGTTGGATGGACTACGCCCCCAACGGTTGGGGCACCCCCGAAATCCGCAGATCCCACAGCGGCACGTACCGCCTGGACATGACCTACGTACTCGGCTCCGGCGGCCCCGATTCGCCGGTTTTCGTGGGGGGCAACGGGCGGGAGGTGCGCATCCTGGAGCAACGCACCGAGGGGCCTCCCCCCGCCGTCATGGATTCAGGGCCCGAGCCCCAGCCCCAGCCCCGTATGGCACCACCCGTTGCTCCCGCAGGCGCCGTGGCCGCCGTCGGGGTGGTGGTGCTCTTGATCACCGAATGGGGGCGCTACGCGTTGCTTCGTTTCCCATTGGCCGGCGTCGCGGGCCGCATCACCGGAGCGGATGTCCTGGCGCATCGCCGCCGTAGCAGACTCCACGAAGCCATCCGCGCCGAGCCAGGCGTCGGCTACGGCGAACTGCGCCGACACTTCGGCTGGTCCAATGGCGTGCTCAGCCACCACCTGCATGTCCTGGAGCGCGCCGGCCACATTCGTGTCTCAAGACGGGGCACGCGACTCCACTTCCGGGACCCCGCCTCGGCGCGACCACCCCTACCCGCCACGCAGCGAACCATCCTTGCTCGCCTGGAGGCAGGCTGGACCGGCAGTCAGGCGGCGCTGGCGGCTGATCTCGGAGTCTCCAGGCAGGCCGTTCATGCCCACGTGCGCGATCTGGTCGCCGCGGGACTCGTTCGCGTCAGGCACGACGGCAGCCGGACCCGGTTGGAAGCACGACCCACGGCCGGTCCCCCACCCGGGTAATGGCGGGCTGCGCCAGTGCGCGCCCGCTACACGCCTGCCAGCGAAACCCGCCGCAGGGGCCGGCGCAACCGCAGCCCCAGGACCACATAGGGAAGCGCAACCAGCCCCACCAGGGCCCACGAAACCACGTCTCCGGCATCCACGTAAACCAGGTACGTTCCCCCGGCCAGCATCACGCCCGGGGCCACGGCAAAGAACAGTCGCGGCGCCGGGTCCTGTAGGGTTGCCACCGACGGGAAGGTCACCACGGCGTTGTGCAAGGCCGTGTTGCGGCGCAGATGGACCTCGATGCGGCACGCCTGCTGGGCGGTTACCGCTGCCATGGCTCCGGCCACCAGGGCCACCATGAGCGCCAGCATCCTGGCAAAACCTGCCCCGGCGCTGTCCGGCCCGCCCGGCGGCTGCATGGCCAGCAACATGTACACGATGGCCGCGCCGGTACCCAGTAGGAGCATCTTCTGCACTCCGCCCAGCGCCTCGCGTAGGTTGTCTGCCAGCACCTCATCCGCGCTTGCCACGATGGCTGCACGCCGGGGCATGAGAAAACCGGACCGCCGGGTGCGCAGCCCCCGCTGGCTTGGTTCGAAAGGCCATTACGCCCCACAACCATCCCCCCGCGTGGCGCCCAGGAGCCTGCCAGCTCTTCTCCTGCTGTCGTGCGCGCTCGTGGCTCCGCTGGCCTCGGCGGCTGAGGATCCTGAGAGTGGGTTGCGGCTGGACCCGCTAGACCTTCCACCCAATGTCCGCGGCGGTCGATCCGTTGAGTTGACCTGGGAAGCGTCCGCCTACACGGCCAACCAATCCAACCTCCTGATTGCCACCGTCAGGCTGCCCGCCGGCAGCAACTGGATGGCCACCGTGGTGCCCGACGAAGTCATTCTACCGCCCGGCGGCAGCCGCACCTTCGTCGTCAAGCTGGAGGCCGACAACAACCCGGCCCCCCGGGAAATCGAGCTGGTCCTTGAGATTCTCGCCATCCAGGGCACCCGCTCCATCCGCCTCGTCGAATCCACCACCATCGCCGCCGTCGGCCACGAATTGGTCCTCGACCGCTGGAAAAACCCGCTCCCGGCGCCCCTGGACGGAGCCACCGGGGTCTTCCTGCTGGAATTGGCGGCATGGGCCCTCATCGCCGCGGCCGCCATTCTCGTCGTGGCGCCGCTTGCGAAGAAGCTCACCGCACGCACCAAGACCGAACTCGATCAACACATCTTCGCCATCGTCGCCACCCCCGCCTTCATCCTGATCTTCACCCACGGCATCCGTGAGAGCGTCGAGGTGTTCGACCTCCCCGGCTGGATGTTCCTCACCCTCGACCGCGCCTGGCAAGTCATCCTGGTCGCCGTCGTGACGTACGTCGTCTACCGGGTCTGGAAGGAGGTGGTCCTATCGCTCGGCCGCCGCATCACCAGCCGCACGGCGAGCGAACTCGACGACCGGCTGTACCCGGTTTTTGAAAAACTGGGAAGCGTCGTCATCCTGCTGGCCGGCCTGTTCTACATCATCGAGGGCTTCGGCGTCGACATGACCCTGTTTGCCGCCGGCGGCGCCGTCATCAGCCTCGTCGTTGCCTTCGCCGCCCAGGACACCCTAGGCAACTTCTTCGCTGGCATCTTCATTCTCCTTGACCAGCCGTTCAGAGAAGGGGATCGCATCGAGATCCGCGAGGAAGAAACCTGGGGCGACGTCATCGAAATCGGCCTGCGATCCACACGAATTCGCACCCGTGACAACCGCATGGTGATCGTCCCCAACGCCGTCATTGGCAACAATTCCGTCGTCAACCACTCCTTCCCCGATGCCACGTACCGCATCGGTGTCAACGTGGGCATCGCCTACGGCACCGACGTCGAACGGGCCCGAGAAGTCATGATCGAGGCGGTCAAGGGAGTGGACGCCGTCATGAAAGACCAACGCATCGAAGCGCTGTTCGAGGGTTTCGGCGACTCCAGTCTGAACTTCCACGTGCGCGCCTGGTTCCCGCATTTCGTTGACAAACGACGCTACGAGGACAAACTCAACACCGCCCTCAACAAGGCGCTTGAGGACGCCGGCATCGAGATTCCCTTCCCGCAGAGGGTCATTTGGGATGGGAGGAGGGAGAGGGGGGACACGGATGGGCCGGGGGTGGGGCCGGTGGGCGACAGGTAGGATCCCATGCTTTCACCGCCACCATGGACGTGTTTCCTAGAACGGGCGTTGGCCTGTTCGATCCTGCTTATGCAAAGTCCAACGTTTCTACTGCTTGGCGCCCCCCAGGGGTGGCCAAGGATGAACAATGAACGCAACCACAACGAAGCGCACCGGCTATCCGACGGCGCTTGCGGGCGGACTGCTGCTGATCCTGGTTCTCAGCACAACGTCCACGACCGGTTTGAACACGCCACCCCTTGACGGGGACGTGACACCCGAATTGACGATCGTTTCGTGCCTGGTCGATCTGAGCTCGGTGGAAGCGTTGCAGGGTTTTCTCGCCAGCACCAGCGACGCGTGCGACCCCGACGGCGGAATCCTAGTGGAGTATCTGCAATCATTGATGCAGCCCTTTGCGAAAAAAATCGCCTGTTGGGATCAGGGCGGCTGCACGATCGTCGTTGATGGGGAGATTGCATGCCCCGAAGCCGATTATGCCGCGATTGCTACCTACTCGGGGGAGGCGCCAATCGGAATTATCCAATGTATCGCTGACTCCAACCCGCCGGGCGGGACCCCATCCGCAGTGCCCAACGCCCTCGCCTGTAGCGCCGCCGGGCGCTACTTCCAACTCGAAGCCGATGATGGATCCTCGTGCATGGATCCACTTGAAGACCCCTATGCTGGCTCAACGGCTCTCTTTGATGGCCTTGGCGGACATATTTGCACCGGCACCAATCGAGAGGCCGTATCGGGTACGGCGAGCGCCACCTACGGCATCAATTATGTCTTGGAAGCGAAGGTAACGTATAGCGCTACGGTGTCGGTTTTGACCTCCTGGAATTTTGCATGCGATTTTAATCAGATTGGTTCAGGATTTGGCGGAGGCGGTCTATTCAGGGAATGTCGCTTGGAAACCCGGGGCAGCGAAACTCCCTGGGTGCCAAAGTCGGACCCCAAGCCCTATGACGGTGTGGCTAGGATTGGCTGTAACGTCGGCGAAACGATAGTCGCCCAGGAGACGTTCCATGGACACGGCTACGCGGATGGGTTTGACGTACTCCTTCCGATGGAAACCAACGTCAAACCTGGGGCTGACTCAGAGTTCAAGACGGTTCGACTCGTCAATGCACCGCTATTACCCGGCACAAGCGCCGTATCCGACGTCTCCGGTTGGAACGAACAAGGCTTTGCCATCCACTACCAATAGCAGGCTTGGGACCATGACCAACAGCAACTCCCCCTCTTCTATCTTCCTCTGGATAATGTGGGTAGGCCTGCTCTCCGGGTGTCTTGGTGCGGAACATGATCAGACACAGATGGCCGCTATCACTGTCGAAGGAAACCAATGCCTAACTGGAGCGGATGCTTGCTCCAATACACCGAGCGGACTGATCATCAAACCAGGCGCCGAGGTTGCTGGCGCCCCCATTGGAATTTGGATTCTAAACCCCACTGGCACCATTCGAATCGTCAACGCCTCGATTGCGGGTACAGTATTTGGAATTCTCGTCGAGGGCTCCTGCAATGGCTGCGCAATCAACGTTGAAAACGGTCAAATCGACGCGGCGGTCGGGATCCTCGTTGCCATGCCAACAGAATCTCCGCAGCTATCCATTACCAATTCAGAAATCGTTGCCACTTCTACATCCCCAAATGCCGCGGGAATGAGCGGCACGGCGGTGCGCGTCCAATCGGAGAGCGCCACATTGCAATTGGACGAAGCCGAATTGAAAGGCGCCATCGATGGAATTGCCGGGAGGGGTGGGGACCTTCGGGTAAGCAGCACCTCTTTCAGTGGCTTCCTAGTTTCAATCTCTGGGTTCTGGAACAACGTGCACATCGGCCAATCTTCCATATCGTGCGTAAATCGCGCCATTACGATCCCCGTCCTGGCTTCGTTTAGGTTGCATGACACGATCATCCAGGGATGCCAACAGGAGAGGAGCTATGCAATTGGCCTAGGAACGGTTTTAGGCATCCCGGGCCAAGGAATCAAGATGGACAATCTTACACTCCGAAATAGTTACCACGGACTTTGGGTGGGCGGCTTTGACACGGTCTCTGTAACCAATTCGTCAATCGCGGACAACGCAGCAGCGGGAATGCATGTGGTAGCCGAAGAAGTTCGCATCAGTCGGACCTTGATCAGTGGCAATCGCCACGCTGGCGCCACAATCGAGGCGCACAGACTGCTTGAAGTTGTTGATTCCGATATTACGAACAACGGAGAAGATGAGGAGCTTGGTGCGGCAGGTCTCGCCATTGCTGGACGCGAGTCGGGGACGTACACTGTTTCACGTAGTAACATCGAAGGCAATCGTGTATGGGGCTTACACGCTCAGAACTTCGACACTTTGGTGGTCGCGGCTGACAATTGGTGGGGCAGTCCCCTCGGCCCCTCGCCCGCCACCCCCGCGGCCATCGGAAATCCCCTGGTGCCTGGCTTTGGCGATTCGACACTGTACGGGGTTGTGACCGAACCTCACCGGGTGTCGCGGGTCGTTCACGATTGGTAGAGGCGCCCAGAGCTGATAGCGTCAAGCGGTGAGCACCTGGTCCAAATCCCCAACCGCCTCCCCCGCCAGCTTGTCAGCCTCAACGACCTCCACCCTCGCCTCCAGTTCCTCGGCCAGGACCCGGCATGCTTCAACGAACATCTCGTCGCGGGTCTCCAACTGATACATCACGACGCCCAAGCCGTCCAATCGGGCCAGCCGGCGGGCCTGCTGCTTGGCGTACTTCATGCAGGGTTCGGGGTTGTCGGCGACGTCGCGGCCGTCGGGCATGGTCCATGCCTCGGGGAGGCCGTCGGTGATGAGGTAGAGGAGTCTTCGGTCGGCGCCGCTGCGTTCGAAGCGGTCGTGGGCCTCGCGGAAGGCGGCGCCGAAGTTGGTGAAGCCGCGGGGTTCTGCGTTCCAGCATTCGGCGAGATCGACGGGCTGGACGCTGGTCGCCATTTGCAGCAGGTCGACGCGTCCGTCGGGGCTATGTTCGGCCACGGCGCGGTAGAGGGTGAGGCAGACTCGTTTGGCGGCGTCGAGGCGGCCGCCGGTCTCCATGGAGCCGCTGGTGTCGAACACGACGATGACGTGGGTGGTGCTGCTGCGGATTTCCCGGTGCACGATCAGATCGTCGTCGTACAGGTGGCGCTGGTGGGGGTGGCGCAGTCGTGCCCGCACGAGGCTGTCGACCAGTTCCACGGCGCCGGCTTCGTGCTGGGAGACGAGGGGTCCCCGTTCGTAATCGCCGTCGCCGCCGGTGTAGGTGCCGGGCGTGGTGCGGCCGCCGCTGGGCATGGTGCTGCGGGCTTCGTCCATGAGTTGGGCGGCAAATCGTTCCAGCAGAGCGCTGGTGGCTCGGCCGGACTCGTCGGCGAGCCCGGCGTCGGCCATGTCTTCCAGCAATTGACGGCCCAGTTCCGCGTAGGGGCCTTCTGCCTGCTCCTCCTCGAATCGCCTGCGCTCTGCCTCCTGCCGCCGGCGCTCCTCTTGTTCTTGGGCCTCGTGCTCGGCGACGCTGCGGGTTTTCTCCTTCTCCAGGCCTCGCAGGCGCTGGTTGAGCGCCGCCTCGTCTGCCTGGACGCGCAGCCGGTGGGCTTCCCGGGCCGCTTCGACTTCTGCTTCAAGGGTGCGTTGGATGTCACGCACCCGGCCGCGGCGCAGGAGGCGTTGCCACCAGGAGCGAACCTGGTCGTGCTGCTGGGCGCCGGAGACTTGCAGGTTGAGGCGTGTGTGGGCCAGGCTGGCGGCGTCGAGGTCGAGTCCCTTGGCGACATGGATGCGCTTGGTGCGAGCGCGCCCGGCTTTGCCGGCCCGGCCGGCTCGTGCGAGGAGGCGGAGCAGCCATGCCCGCAGGCGTTCCCACAAGCGACTCAGGGGTCCGGGCGCTGGAGCCTCCACGGCTGCCCGCAGGAGCGCGGATTCCCGCAGGAGGTCGTCGGCGGTGGGCTCGCGATGTCGCGCTTCCTCCAGTCGTCGCCGCAGGTCCGCCTCGCGCTCTTCCATTTCCTTTTGGCGCGCCAGCCACGCCTGCATGCCCTGCTGACTGGACGCATCCTGCCGACCCGCCAGCCGTCTGCGCTCCGCCTCGGCCTGGCGTTCCAGGCGAGCCCGTTCGCGCTCCAGGCGCTCCCGGATGCGGGGGTCGTTGGGTTCCTCTGCGCGCAGCCAGGCGGCCAGCCCTGCTGGGCCTTGCTCGGCCAGGATGCGAACCAGTTCGCGCCGCTGGCGGGGTGACAGGCCCGGTTCGGGTGCCAGCGCGCGGCAGTCCGGCAGGATCAGTTCATTCGCCGAAGGCATCCAGCTTCTCCATCGTGTGCCAGACGGACAGCAGGGCTTCCGGGAGTTCGTCCCGGTCGACCGCCTCGGCGCGCTGGACGTAGCGGGCAAAGCGCCGGATGCGGGCGTCGCCGCCCTGTTCCCGCAGCAGGGGTGCGATCGAATCGGCCGACGAGCCGTTGAGTTGGCTTCGCATGGCTTGGACGACGCGTTTGCCTTCGGCGTGGTCGCCCTTGAGGTCGCCGTCGAAGAAGCCGCACCACACCATCTGGGCCCCTGCCCGGGCGGAGTCGCGCCAGTGCTTCTCCACGAACGCCGCCACCAGGCCCCGGTTGGCATCGTATCCGTCCTCGCTGCGGGCCCGGATGCGGCCTACGAGGGCATCGGTGGCGCCGCGGCGGAAGTCTTCGGGTTCCAGCACGCCGCCGTTGAGCAGGGCGTAGCCCCCAGCGCGCCGAAGGACATCGGCGAGGCTCCGGTTGGAGCCGACTTCGGACAGGTCCGGGTTGCCTTCCAGGCGCCCCCGCCACTTCAGGAGC
>JBFIJP010000023.1:0-18758 GCA_041600695.1 Thermoplasmatota archaeon
GCGCGGCTTGCCCGCGCCTTGTGCCTGCACTCGCTGCACTAGAAAGCCTGGAGGCGCGCAGCGCCGGAGGGGTTTCTCGTGTCGCACGAGGCGCGGCTTTCCCGCGCCTTGTGCCTGCACTCGCTGCACTAGAAAGCCTGGAGGCGCGCAGCGCCGGAGGGGTTTCTCGTGCCGCACGAGGCGCGGCTTGCCCGCGCCTCGTGCCTGCACTCGCTGCACTAGAAAGCCTGGAGGCGCGCAGCGCCGGAAGGGTTTCTCGTGCCGCACGAGGCGCGGCTTGCCCGCGCCTTGTGCCTGCACTCGCTGCACTAGAAAGCCCGGAGGCGCGCAGCGCCGGAAGGGTTTCTCGTGCCGCACGAGGCGCGGCTTGCCCGCGCCTTGTGCCTGCAAAGGCCTGCACTGAAAAACCTGGAAGTGCCCAGGGCCAGAAGGCCCCCTTTATTCCTATCGTACCCTTTTTGAGTCCTATCGTCCATCTTAATGCATGCTGCAACGGTCCTTCTCATGGCCTTCCGATTTCCCGCGTATTCCCGACGCGGATTGGACACGGCAGCCCGTCGAGGACCTGGCTAAAGGCTACGACACCGTGGAAAGGCACGGCTGGTACGCCAACCTTGACCCGACCGTGACGGAACTGGCAGACCTTGTGGGATCCGGCGACGTGGTGGTCGACTATTCGGGCGGGACCGGAATTCTCATCGACCGGGTGCTGGCGGCCCTGGGGGATCGGCCGGTGGGCTTCATCAATGTCGACTCCAGCCCCAAATTCCTACGCCTGGCCCTGGAGAAACTGGGTGGCGAGCCCCGCGTGGCCTTCCGTCTCATCCGATTCCTGCGGGAGACGGGCAAGCTGGAGCTGCTGCACGAGGTGCTGGGCCCGCTGGCCGCCGGCCGCGTGGACGCCATCTGCTCCACCAACGCCATCCACCTCTATTACGACCTAGAGGAGACGCTGGCCTCCTGGGCCCGGGTGCTGCGCCCAGGCGGCACGGCGCTGGTGCAGTCGGGCAACATCCGCCGCGCCGACCCCAAGGGCGGCCGGTGGATCATCGATGAAACCGTGGATGCGATCCACGCGGCGGCCATGGAAATCGTGCGCCGGGAGGCCGCCTGGGCACAGTACCGGGCCGTCCTGGACGACCCGGCGAGCATGGCCGGCCACGAACAGGTGCGCCGGAAGTACTTCCTGCCGGTGCGGCCCGTGGGCCATTACCGGCGGGCACTGGAGGGAGCCGGCCTGCGGGTCCAGCGCGTGGAGCACCGACCCGTCGAGGCCCGCGTGGAGGACTGGTACGATTTTCTCGCCGTCTACCACGAAGGTGTTCTCGGCTGGGTCGGCGGGACCGCGAAGGTGGAGGGCCGCCCGGCAGGGCCCGACGCCGTGGCGGATCGGCTGCGGCTGATGCGGCAGGCCATGGACGAGGTCTTCGGCGGGCGCGATACGTTCCAGGCGGAGTGGACCTACCTCACCTGCGAGAAAACGGACGCGGTCTAGATGGCGGCCACGGCGCGACCCAGCCTGGCGCTCGCCTCGCCGGCCACCCGCGCGATGGCGGGGTTGCCGATCATGTCCAGCGCCACCTTGGGCTCCATGGCACTCACCACGGTCTTGCCGGCGCCATCCACGTAAACGCACACGTTGCAGGGCAGCATGACCCCTACATCGGGTTCGGCGCCCAGCGCCTCCCAGGCCAGCGGCGGCGCACAAGCGCCAAGGATCAGGTAGGGTGGCATGTCCTTGCCGAGCTTCTCCTTCATTTTGGCCTGGATGTCGATCTCGGTCAGTACGCCAAAGCCCTCCTTCTGGAGTTCCTCGCGGGCCTTGGCCACGGTCCCCTCGAAGCCGCCAGAGACGGTGCGGCGGATGGCATACGATGGTTGGGTTGTCGGACTCATAGGGCGTCGCTGCCTGGCAGGCCGCTCCCCGTCTTGGCCGTGGTGGAGCGGGCTTTGGTGCCGGTGGCCAGGTACACGAAGCCGCCGTAGAAGCGACGCACCTCCAGGTCAAGATGGCCACGCATGGCGCCGGGAACGTCCCGGCTGACGGTGCCCAGGTCGATGCAGAACGGACGCACGGCGAGGAGCATCACGCGCAGCAGCCAGGCAGGCCAGCCGCGGGGACGGCGCAGGTCGAGGGCAACCATGCGACCTCCAGGCACAAGGGCGCCTGCGGCACGGCCGACCACCTCCTCGTAGTGGGGACCCAGGTTGAGAACGAACGTGGCCAGCACCCCATGAACCGACGGGAGCGCCGCCTGTGCCATGTCGGCCTCCACCAGTTCCACGTTGTCCCAGCCGCGGCGGCGCACCCGCGCACGCGCCTCGTCCAGCATCGCCGGAGTGATGTCCACGCCAACGACCCGGCCGGCCGGCCCGACGGCCGCCACTAGGGCAGGCAGATTGCGCCCGGTCCCGACGCCCAGTTCCACGACCGTATCCCCGGGCCGGAGGCCAAGGGCTGCCACGGCGGCGCGGCGGTACGCCTCGTCCCGGAATCCCATCAGGTGGTACAGCCGGGCCTGGCGCTCGTAGCTCCGGGCGCGCCGGGTGTACGTGCTCCTCACCCGATCGGCCTCAGCCGCTCGTGCCATGGGTGCGTGCCAAACGGGTTGCGTTCTTGAGGCCTGGCCATCCGGGCCAGGCCAAACCGGGCCGGGCTGGCGGGGGGGCCTGGCGGGAGGGCCTGGCGGGGCAGGGTCGGACCGTTGCAGGCTACCTTCAACGGTCAAAGCCAAAAGGGATGGCCCCGCCCGACGCTTCTCATGGCATGCAACAGAAAACCGACCGTTTCTGCCCTCCGACCAGCCGGCGCGTCATGCAGGTGCTGGACGAGGCCAACGAACCCCTCTCCCCCACGCAACTGATCGACCGCACCGGGCTGAAGCGCCGCACGCTCTACGTGGCCCTACATTGCCTCGGCGAGCGGGACATGATTCGGGTTGGCGTATCCCTGCGCGATGCCCGCCGCCGCCGCTACGTCATCGGCGAGGGATTGGCAGGCGGCCGCTGGCGGCATCAATTGCAGCCATCGCCTGGCTGAATCATCCCGTCCGGCGGGCGACCACGACCGCGTAGCCCAGGTTTCCGGCCTCAAGGGCCGCTTCGGCCTCCTGGACCAGCAGGCGAAGATCGGTCCGGTCCCCGAGGGCACCGAGGATGGCATCCACATCGACGCGGCTGCGGATGCGGTCCCGTACGGCTGCCAGGAGCGCCGGGCGGTTGTCCGCGTAATCAATCTGGAACCCCCTCAGAAGAGACCGCCGCAGTTCGGCGTCAGGGCTGGCCCCGCCCAGGCACGCCGCAAACCCGGCCGCCTGGCGAAACGATTCGGCCGGTGCCTCCACCGTCACGTCTGAAAGCAGCAGGTGACCGCCGGGGCGAAGCCTCTGGCGAAGCAACTCCAGCATGATTTCCCGGTCGCCCATCAGGCAGAGGGTACACTCGGACACGACAGCGTCGTAGGTCCCATCCAATTCCCCCAGGCGGCCTCCTGGAAGGGCCATGAATCGGAGCGCCTCGGTGAGCCCCGCCGCATTCGCCCGCTGCTGGGCTGCGGCGACATTGGCGGGATCGGCATCCACGCCCGTGACGTGACAACCGAACGTCTCGGCCAACAGCGCGGATGTAGCCCCCTTGCCACAGCCCACATCCAGCACGCGCGAGCCTGGTTTGAGGCCGGCGCGGCTGGCCAGTTCCTTGGTTAGCTTCTCGCCGCCGGGGTGGAGGCTGCCGCCTAGCACGGCCTCGACGAGGGGATGGCTGTACAACCCGGTAGCACAGGCGACGCCGCCCCGGGTCAGCAGGTGCTCGATCAACACACCCAGGTCAGCGTGTGCGGCCTTTATGTTTGGGATTTGCGCAGAGCGATCACGTCCAGGGCGCCCTCGGACGCGCCGTTCAGCCGGACAAGACAGGCAGTCCACCGGACTTTCCCGCCGTCCGATCGTCCCGCTTTGCCTGCTCCTTGTACCGTTCGCGTAGCCCGTAGCGGCCGTCGCGCGTGGTCAGGTTGTACCCGCAGAAAGGAACCAGTTGTCCCTCGGGCGTGGGGACGTTGATGCAGCATTTGCCCAGCCGGTCCAGGTCGACGGTGTCGGCGTCCATGAAGCCCGTCACCGTGACGGCGAGCATGCGTGGCAGGAACCGCTCCAGGCCGTCGGGCACCGTGATGCCGCAGCAGTCCGCGGCGACACGGGCTGCGTCGATGCCCTGGGGTCGGCCGGCCAGCACGTCCATGAATTGCCTCTCGTCGAAGGCGGCGACCACATCCCGGTAGGCTTGTTCAGAAACGAACCTCGTCAGCGGCATGGCGCCGTGCCGGCCCTTCCGGTCGGCGCCGGTGGCCAGTAGCATCGTCGCGCTGCTGCACTGGGGGCTACAGCAGGGAACCTGCATCAGGTCCCGCTGGCGCAGGAAGCCGGTCTGTTCGGCCAGCAGCCCCGCGATGTCCGGCAGGCTGAGGTGGCCCGTGTCCTGGGAGTGGCGGCCGAAATGACTGACGGGCTGGAAATTGACGCCGCGGACGGTGTCCAGGTTGGCCAGGGCGTAGTCGACGATGAGGCCGAGTTGATGGTCATTGGAGCCCTTGACGACGGTGGGCACCAGGATGACCGGCAGCCCCGCCTCGCGGCAGCGCTCCACCGCGCGCCGCTTGGTCTTCTCCAATCCCGGTGCGTCGCGAACGGCGCCGTAGACCTTGCGGCCGAAGCCGTCGAATTGCAGGTAAACCGTCGCCACGCCCGCCGCCGCCAGGTTCTGGGCGTAGCCGTCCTCCTCGGCGATGCGGATGCCGTTGGAGTTCACTTCAATGTGGGTGAAGCCCAAGTCTCGCGCTTCCTGAACGATTTCGGGCAGGTCGTTGCGGGTGGTGGGCTCGCCGCCGCTGAGCTGGATGGGTGTTGGCCCGCCGGACTCCCGCAGCACCGTCTCCAAGAGGCCCCGGATGGTGGCCCGCGGGATTTCGGGCAACCCCGGCCGGCTGCTGGCGAAGCAGTACGAACAGGCCAGATTGCAATTCTGGGTCACGTCGATGACGGCCAGGCAGCGGCGCCGCCCGGGCTGTCCCTCGGGGCAGCAGGCATCGCCGTCGGCGGGGTCGCAGGCGTCGGGCTCTGCGAAGCTCTGGGTCCACTGGTAGTGTTCGGCGTCACCCCAGTACCGGGCCTCGAAGGAGCCGTGCTCGGGGCACGATTTGGCTTGCCAGATGGCACCGTCCCGCTCGTCATACGCGCAGGCAATGACTTTGAAACATTCTGGACACAGGCTGACGGATTCAGCGATGGGTCGGCGCGGTTCCTCCACCTGCCCCCCACGCAGGGGCGGCCCTTAGCCGTTGGTTCCATGCAGGGTTCAACCCTCCAACGTGCGGGCCCCGGCCATTTGTCGATGATGTGCTGTGGGGCAGCGGGGCCGTGGACGGACGGTTGGCTCGGCGGCCAGCGGGTCGCGACGAAGGACGGCCGGCCACGGCGCAAGGCCGGCGGCCACGCCTTGGGCGAGGGCTTGGCAAGGCGCCATCCCGCCAGCTTTTCTCAGCCACCGCGATGGCACCCCATGCGCAAATGGTTGGCCATGCCCGCAGCCGCCCTGGCAGTCCTCATCCTGGTGGCACCCGCGGCGGCCGAAACGACCATCCAGATCGTGGAAGGAGGCCAGGCGTGGCGCTTCGAACCGGACGAAGTGGTGGTGGACTTCGGAGAAACGGTGGTGTGGGTTTACAACTACACGACGGACACCAGCCACACGGTGACCTCGACGGAAAACCTGGAGGAGCGGCGGCCCAGCGGCCTCTTCGACGCCACCCTGCAAAAGCGGGGGGACACGTTTTCGTTCACGTTCGACGAGGAGGGCCAGTTCCATTACTATTGCAAGCCCCACGCGACGTTCATGTCGGGGACCATTCTGGTGCGGGCGGCGCCGCCGCCGGATGACGGCGTCGAGCAGCCGGATGCGTCGCAGTTCAACCAGACGGACGACCCGCCGGGCGCCCAGGACGAAGCCGATCCCGCGGCCCAGGCGGGCAGCTCCACGGGGGACACGGCCGGCGACGGCGAGGCGGACGAGGAGGCCCCCCTGCCCTGGGGGCTCGGCCTCGTGGCCGTGGGCGCGCTAGCCCTGGGCCGCCGGCGCCGCCATGGTTGAACCCAATCTTGAACAGGTTGGACGGCCCTGCTAACAGAATGGGGAGGCTAGGTCCAACGTGTCACAGGTCCTGATGATTGCCACGGTCGGCCCCGACATTGACCCCGTCCTGATCGGGGTGCGTGATTACCCCGTCCGGAAACTGATCCTCCTCCACACAGCGGCCTATTCGAAGCAGGCGCAGGAAATCCACGCCAAGGTGACGCCCCTGCGGGTCATCGTCGAATTGCGGGAGATCGACGGCGCCAACGTGCTGATGGACACCCTTCGCAAGGTCAGCCAGATCAACGCAGACGACGGCATGGCCTTCACCGATGTGATCCTCAACGTCAGCAGCGGTGAGAAAATGCACACCTGCAGCGCCCTGTCGGCCGCCTTCGTCAACGGCATCCCCGCCATCGGCGTCGATGGCGACACGCCGTTTGCACTACCGGTTCTCAAGTTCAGCTACAAGGAACTCATCAGCGAAGCCAAATTCCGCGTCTTGGAGGCGCTGGCGTCCATGGATGGCCTCGCCGAGAGCCTGTCGGACTTGTCCAAGGAGTCGGGCATCGAGAAGAGTCTCCTGTCGTACCATTTGCGCACGACGAGGGAAGGCAAGGGCCTGGAGGACATGGGCCTGGTCAAGATCGACCGGGGGACCTTCGGACGACTCACCATCCACCTCACGGAGATGGGGCAACTCCTCCTGGTGGGCCGCCGCTCGCCAGCCGGCCCGGCCGAGACCCCGGCCGAGGCGACCCAGGCGGTCGAATGACGGAACCCCTCGGGGACGCCGACGCCGTGCTTGCCCGCGTGGTTGATCCCCGGGGCCGCGTCGACTATGCGGCCCTTGCCTCCCGCGACCTCAAGGCCTCGCTGGCAGCCGTAGCCAACGCGCAACTGCATGGCCCAAGCCGCTTGCGCGGCGCCTTCCGGTACGCGTTTCTGCTCAACGCCTACAATCTGGTGGTCCTGGATGCGGTTCAGCGGCGCCTGCTCCGGGATGGGCGGCAGGTGCGAAGCTTGCGCAACCCCTTCTGGTGGCTGGTTTTCTTCCTGGCGACCCCCGTGCGGGTGGGGGGCCGGCGCATGAGCCTTTTCCGGCTGGAGTTCCAGTACCTGAAGCCCCATCTGCGCCGCGACGGGAGGGGCCACTTCGCATTCGTTTGCGCGGCCACCGGGTGCCCACCCCTGCGTGACGGCCTGTTCCATGGCGAATCCCTGGACGCCGAACTGGACCTGGCTGCGGGGGCGTTCATGCAGCCCGGTGCAGGGTATGTCCTGGACCGGGAGGCCGGCGTGCTACGCTTGAGCCGCATCCTGAAATGGTACGCCGGCGACTTTGGCGGCCGGGCCGGCGTTCTAGAGGCCTTCCAGAAATACGCGCCGGCCGACGACGCCAAATGGGTATCCGAACACAGCCCCCGGGTACGCTTCATGCGCTACGACTGGGACCTCAACGTCGCCAACAAGTAGCCCGCCGCAAGCGCCTTGGCACCCCGCCGGCTGGCGGCGCCGTGCAGGTTGTGATCGTGGGCGGCGGCCTGGCGGGCACCATCACCGCCCTCCACCTCCAGGCCGTCGGCGTGGACGACATCCGTGTCCTGGAGCGCAGCGCACGGGTCGGCACCACCGCCTGCGGGGAAGGACTCTCCGCGGCAACCATTGGCCTCCTGCGCCCGGTTTTCGATGCCACGCCCTTCATCGACGGCACGTTTCGGGGTGCCCGTTGGGCGTTCCCGGGCACCCGTGTCACGGTCCACTGGCCCTGCCACACCATGGCCCGAGAGGATTGGATTCCCGCCATGGCCGACGCCGTCAAGGACAACGGAGGCACGATCGAGACGGGCGCCCGCATCAAGGCGGCCGACCTGGAAGCCCTGGAGGCAGATGTCGTCGTCGGGGCGGACGGGCCCGGCAGCCAGGTCCGCCGATGCATCCCAGGTGCCCGCGTGAAGACCCGGCTGGGCCTCCAGGTTCGCCTCGAAACCGACCACCAGACGCCGTGGCTGGAGTTCGTCACCGACAAACGCTTCAGCCGTGAATACGCGTGGTGGTTCCCCCGCTCCGACGCCCATAACGTCGGCCTTCTGGCGGAGGGGGACGGACAGGATTGGGATCGCCTTGAGGCCTTCATCGATCAACTCGCTCTTGAGGGTCACATCACACGCCGGGAGAGCTACCCGATTGCCTACGGCGGCCGGCGTTTTGTCAGCCCTGACGGCCGCTATGCACTCATCGGCGACGCGGCTGGGCTCACGAATCCGGTCACCAAGGGTGGCATGGCGGCCATCATCCACGCCGCCCCCCTGCTTGCCGCCGCCATCGCCCGGGGCCGACCGGCCAATTACCAGCGCGCCCTCGCCACGCACCCGCTGACCCACCGCTGCTTCAAGCGTTCGCTGCGCCGACTGCGCCGATGGGACAACCAGCGCATCGCGGCCGCCGTCAAACCGGTGCCGGCCGAAGTGGCCGTTGGCGGCCCCAGCCCGACTCCGCTGCTCCGGGCGGGAGCCCGCGTCGTCGCCCGCAAGCCCTGGTTGGCGGCGTCCGCCAAGACCTTCTACGACGCCGGCCGCCTCAGTCTCCGCTACTCGTGGTAGCCATCCGCCGGTCCAAGACCCTCCAGAGCAAGGCCGCCAACGACATGATTCCACTCGAATCGATGACCCGCAGCCTTCTTGGGGACCGCTCTGGTAGCCGGGCCGATGAAGGCCCCCAGGACCCGCTGGAACCCCTGGATCGCTTTGCTGCTGGTGGTTGTTTTGGCCGCCCCCGGCACGCAATCTCAATCGACCCTGAACGCTTCCGACCCGGTCACCGTCACCGCACTGGCCGTGGCCGAAACGGCCGGCGGGGCGCTACAGGGAGTCAGCGCCGGCGTGGAAGCCGTGGCGCTCGGGGGCGGTTCCGGGCGGGTCTTCGTCGCCACCGAACCCCTTGCGCAGTTGGACATGCAGGGCAGCGCCCGACTGGCCGCCCGCGTGGCGGCCAGCACGCTTGGGCTCGACTGGCGGGACTACGACTACCTGATTACCTTCCGGAGCCCCAGCAGTGTCATCGGTGGCCCGTCCGCCGGGGCCGTGATGAGCCTGGCCCTGACCACCGCCCTGCAACACCTGAGCGACCCCGCCAATCCCTGGGAGCTCGACTCCCGCGTGGCAGCCACGGGCACCATCAACCCCGACGGCACCATTGGCCCCGTCGGTGGCATCCCGGAGAAGGCCCAGGGCGCCTACGACGCAGGCATCCGGCTCTTCCTCTACCCCGCAGGCATGGAGGTGGCCACCGTTCGCGACGGCTTTTCCACCCGGCAGGTCAACATGACCGACCACTGCAACGCCATCGGTATCGAGTGTCGCCCCGCCGCATCCCTGGTGCAGGTGATCGAACTGGCCGCCGGCGTCAAGGTTGCTGGCGACGACGCCCCCGTCCCGGGCACCGTGGACTACGCCGATGTGCTGGCCCCGTCCGTCGAAGACAGCGTGGAAGCACTGGAGGCCCGCATGGAGCGCGCCCAGCAGGCGCTGGCTGCCGCCAGCCTGCGCTCCAGCGAGCAGGCCCGCGTGACCCAAAGCTTAGACATGGTCGCCGAACGGCTGGCCGACGCCCGCACCGCACTGTTGACCGAGCGGTACTACACCGCGGCAACCATGGCTTTCCAGGGCTCCCTTTGGGCGGGCGAGGCAGAAAACCTGACGGCGCTTCTGCGAGGCGATGAAGGCGTGGTTGCCAGGGCACTGGAAACGTGCGGCCGCACCGCCGAGGAGGCACAGGACTACGCCTACGCCCTGCGGGCGGACGACACCACGGGTTTCTACGCTGTTGCCGCCGCCCAGGTGAGGGCCTACCACGCCGGGAAACTGTTCGACGAGGCGACCAGCCGCGCCAGCGGCTTCGGTTCATCCCAGTTGCAGAGCCTCTTCTCTGCCAGTTTCTGCACCGAGCGCGCCAAAACGGTGAGCTGGTGGGGAGGTCTTGGGGACCTCTTTGGACGCGGGCCGCGCCTCAGCAACGTCGCCGACCTCGCCCAGGATGCCGTCTCCCGCGCGGACGAACTGGTGGGCTACGCCCAGGCGGTGACGGGCACGCCTTTTGGCATTGAGGGAGCCAGCGGTAAGCTCGCAGAGGCCCACGAGCATCTGGAGGCGAAGCGCTGGCCGGCAGCCGCATCGGCGGCCATCGAGGCCCAGGCGCAGGCCAGCCTCACCGTCCAGACTGCCTCCGGTGCCGCGCCCTCGTCGGCCGTCATGGATGCCGCGCGGCAGAGCGCCTCCCGCGCGATCATGCAAGCCCGTGACGCAGGCATCGAACCCATCACGAGTGTGGCACTGGTTGAACTCTCGGAGGACGAAGCCGAACTCAACAACGGCTTGCTTGACCTGTGGATTGCCCGCAGCATGGCGGTTCTGACGGTGCAGGCGGACCAGGACTCGCGCCGGTTCGAGCCCACCGACCGGCCCGATCTGGGTGCCAACTACGACGCCGGAAGCCTGCGGGCTGCTATGGTGCTGGGTATCCTTCTGGGCGGCGGCGCCGTGGCCCTGATCGCAGCGGCCGTGACCATCAGTGGAAGCAAGCGGTAAGCGCGAACTCGTTGGTTCGGCGGGCTTTGTCCTGGCGCCGAGCGGGAGTGCCCGGGCGGATACGGGGGGACACCCTTGCATTTCCCACCAGGCGATCGCCTCTGCTTGGGCGTGCAACCCGTCCCCGCAGCCTCGGGTCGCAACGGACTCATCGATGTGACGAGCCCCTCCCGCGCCGCTCCTGTGTCCTGTCAGACTAGCCAATGATCAGCTTGCCGTTCGGGGTAAGGTGAAGGTAGTCGTAGAAAAGCGGATGGATCGCAACTTCATCGCACATCCTTAGGTTGAAGGTGGGCGCACAATGACTGAAATAGAAATAGTGAACCTTGGAGCTTATTTTCCGCGAGGCGACGGTAGACCCTTCATGGTTAGGCTTGCCCCCTATTCCACCGACGAAACCTACATCAAAGAGAATGTCGACTAGCTTGTTGCTTTGCACATCCAAATTGTATTCGGCTGCAAATTTTTGAATCCGGGGGTAGAAATCACCACCATAGGACAAAATATTACTAGAACCATGGAAAAGCTCAATGAGGTCGGGCAGGAACGGGTATTCGTACTGGAACTCATGCAGGAGGTCCTTAACCAGGTCTAGGCTTCCTTCGTGTACGCCTCGCCTAACTGAATCTTCATCGATGGTGTGCTTCCCTTCAGATCGAGCAATCAGCATCGCGCGATGACAGAATACCTGCAAGTCCCTCGGTCTATAGAGCGAGTGCCGGAGAAGGTAAGCAACCACGCTTTCCTTGGTGTTCTTCATCTGCTTATTGTGGATCACTCGCGGAAACACAGCGTACCACGTGGCGATGGCGTCTGTTCGCAGCCTACCCTTCGAATCCCTTACGTTTAGACTGTACGCGATGCGCCTTGCTATGAACTCACGGAGCTCATCGGCAGTCCATGTGATTTCAAACCGAAACTGGCTTGCTTTAATCCAATCGCGAAATGCGAGCGAATCATATTTATCCTTTGGCAGGAACACTTTGAGGTGGAGCTTCTGGCCGAGATTCGACGTTGAAATGTTGACGGTTGCCTGGATTAGTCCAAACAGTGCATTTTTCAGAGCTTGGGCTTCAACTTCGTCTGCGGCAGCATAGGGGCGACGCTCAACTTCAAAATACAAATCAATTCGATCGAAAGTCACAAGGATTCCCTTGGTTTGGGCAACTAGCCGTTTGAGTTCCTCCCGGGCGGCAAGAAAAGATGTTTCTCGCAGGGGATAGTCGTCAAACGTATGGAGAATGTGAGAAATGGCCTCCCCCTTCTTCCCCAGGAATGATGACAGCAAGGCCTGAACTGAATCCACCAATATGTCGGAAATTCGCCTCTTCAAATGTCCTTCCCTTCGCAAATACCGAGTGATGTCCGGCATGGAGGCATTTGGGTTTTCTTCTTTATCGTGGAGCAGGCACATACAGCTCGTTAAAATGGCATGCTCCCAAATGTTTGTCATCGTTTTCTTGAGTTCAAGAGTTCCACCTGCGGCCTTCTCAAGAGATCCGTATGCTCTGACATATTCGCGAAACCCTTCGGTCAGGGGTCTGAACCGTATTTTTTCCGCATCGATAAATAGATGGGATCCGTATTCCTCTGGGGCAAGCCGGGCCAGGGCCCGCTCCAACGCTGTTTTGCCCGACCCCTTTCGGCCAATGATAATACGATGCTGGGGCAGTCGGAATCCTTCAAACTGCTTGGTTTCTACAAAGACTTCGGGATGGCCGATGACGACATCATTTTCGCCCGTATATGACCCGAAGTCCAGTTTCTCCAGCATATAATAGCCTTCTATTAAACCTCAGCCAAAACATTTATGGAGAATGCGATATGTAAAGGTTTCGTTCAAGGGAGATCGGGATGCACCGGGTCGGGCAACTGCACTTGGGAAGGGCACTCCGGCCGCAGGTTGCCGTTTTCTCCTAAACCGCCCGCCGCGGCGCCAGCTTGACCGAAAACGTCTCGGCCGCCAAGCGGACCCGCTCCTGCCAGTCTTCGCCGTCGCCAGCGTACAGCACCGCGCGCCCGACATTCACGATGGCAAAGCGGCCCTGGGTGTCCCCGCCGCGGGAAATGGTGTCCGCAGCGTCAGCACCCTGGGTTCCGACCCCAGGAATCAGCAGCGGCACCCCGTCCCCAGCCAAGGCTCGAATCTGCGCCAGTTCGTTGGGGTAGGTGGCGCCCGCCACCAGACCCAGGTTGCGGTAGGTGGGCTGCCATTCGCGCATGGCCTTGCTTGCAATCGCCTGCCACAGCTTCGTGCCCGCCGCGTCGGTGGGGAGATCCTGGAAGTCGCGGGCGCTGGGATTGCTGGTGCGCGCCAGCAAGAAAACGCCACGATCCTCGTACTCCGCAAACGGAGCCACGCCGTCGATGCCCAGGTAGGGATTAACGGTCACGGCGTCGGCGCCCAGTTCGTCGAAGCTGGCCTCGGCGTACTTGCGGGCGGTGTTACCGATGTCGTTTCGCTTTCCGTCCAGGATGACAGGGAGGTCCATGGGAACCCGCTGGATGATCTGGGCCAGCGCCTCGTGGCCGATGTCGCCAAGCGCCTCGAAGAAGGCAGCATTGGGTTTGACGGCGCAGGCCACGTCCGCCACCGCGTCCATGGCGCCCAGAAGGAATTCCAGGGTGTCCTCCGGCTCCATGCCGGCGGGGTAGTGTTCGGGGTCGGGGTCCAGGCCCACGCACAGCCAACTTCCCGCCCGCTCGGCGCTGGCGGCAAGGCGGTCATTGAAACTCTCCATGGCTGGCGCACCGTAGGTGGTCCGCTTTAGGGCCTTGGTAGGACACCGCCAGCCAGCGGGGGGCACCGGAACGGTCTTTCCCCGCTCGACGGCTGGCCCGACATGCGATTGAAGGCGCCCAAGTCGCCCGCCCTGGCCAGTTTCGTGGCAGCGGTTCTGATCGTCCTCTCCGGCTGCCTGAACGGCGGGCCCAGCGCCACGGACGCGCCGGGCGGCGGCGTTCCCGTTGACTGGCCGCTTCCCCTAGGCGACGAACACCTAGGCATCGGAGCCCTCGCCTTCCAGCCACCCGTCCTGGTGGACGCCGCACGGCCCGGCGGCGAGCCCGTTCTGCTGGTCACCCGGGAGGGCACGTTGATCCTGGCTGCCCATCCAGGACCCACCCATTCCAGTCCCCTGGCAGGCAACCCGGACACGGCCCTAGTCACCAGCCTGCGCGGCGAGAACCTGGTTTGGCGCTCCACCGACCACGGTGTCACCTGGCACTATGTTGCCGGCATCGGGGCGGCGGGCGCCCGGGACGGCGCCTTCAGCATCAGCGACCCCGACCTCACCCAGGACGAGGCGGGCAACATCTACCACGTGAGTCTGTACAACCCCGGTGAGGGCCCGGTGGGCCTGGGGATTTCCGTTTCCAGCGACGACGGCGAGACCTGGACCGCTAACCCCCTGGTGCCCGGCGGTGACCGGCCCTGGATTTCGGCACGCGGCGAACATGAGGTGTTCGTTGCCACCCATGGGAGCATCTACCGGAGCGTGCCTGGTTCCCAGGGCCTTGAGTACCAGTTTGCGGGCACATCGCCGTTTCGTTCGCCGGACACCAACCTCCAGGTCGGACCGGACGGGGCGCTGTACCACGGCGGGTACCCAGGCGTCGCGCGCAGTGCCGATGACGGTGCCAACTGGGAAACCCTGCCGGGCGGTCCCGTGGGGGCCGATTCCAGTGGCTGGATGATGGCCGAACCCGTGTTCGACGCGGCAGGGAACCTGTACGCCGCCTACTTCGCGGGCAACCATTTGTGGTACGCGGTCTGGAACCCCAGCGGCGATTTCATCGCCAACCATCAGGTGGCGTCCCTGCGGGGATCCCACCTGTGGCCATGGATGGTCGCCGGGGACAACGGGCGCATCGCCCTGGTCTGGATTGGCAGCGACGCAGCCGCACCGAGCCAGGCGGCCGATTGGCGCTTGTACGCCGCCTTCGTGACCGACGCCGTGACCGACCCCCGGGGCCAGGTGGCCATCGCCACACCGGACCCGATCCATCGGGGACCCCTGTGCCAATCCGGGGTCGGATGCGCCGCGCTGAGCGACAGGCGGCTGGGCGACTTCATCACCGCCGCCGTGGACATCAACGGCGACTTGCTGATTGCCAGCGCCGCCACTGAGTTCAACGGCGAGGCCAGCAACGGCTGGTGGGGCCGCCCGATCGTGGTGAGGCAGGCAGAAGGCCCCCAGGTAGCGGGGCCCGCCGGGCCGGGCGGTCCCGCTGGTTTCGCCGGGCCGTAGAACGCGCGGCACAAAGGCCCCGGGGCCACGTCTATCTAGAGCGGCCAGACAAGGACGTGGGTGCAGGGCCAGCCGCCCGACCGCCCCGACGCGGGCGGCGGCGTCCTGCCGGAGGAACCCCCTTGAGCCTGACCATGAACCTGGAGCACACCGCGGCCCCCGCCATCGACCTGGGCATCGAAGCCGACAAGCGCAAGGCCATCGCCGAAGGCCTCGGCACGGTGCTCGCCGACACCTACACCCTCTACCTGAAAACCCACGGCTACCACTGGAACGTGACGGGACCCATGTTCCCCACGCTACACGCGCTCTTCGAAAACCAGTACCAAGCGCTCTGGGAAGCCGTCGACGAAATCGCCGAGCGAATCCGAGCCCTGGGCTACCCCGCCCCCGCCGGCCACCAGGCCTTCGCCCAGCGCACACAGATCACCGAAGACACCCGCCCCGACATCGCAGACGACCGGATGGTCCTCAACCTGGTCAAGGCCCACGAAACGGCGGCACGCACCATTCGAACCCTGCTGCCCACCGTGCAGGAGGCCGCCGACGAAAGCACCCTCGGACTCCTCATCGATCGGCTGGGAGCCCACGAAAAGACGGCATGGATGCTGCGCAGCATACTGGCATAGGACCAACCCCTCCCGGCGACCGGTGGGTCCGAGGCGGGCCGCCGCGCTACCGCGCCGCCGCGACCTCGACACCGCGATCGCCCGGACCGATGCGGAATCCGGCGCGCCGACCTTAGCGTGCCCAGCAAGCTCGCAGGCACCCTCGCCGCCATGGAGCCGACGCCCTGCAACCCTATGGGAAGCGTCGCCAGCGCCCGACTGGGGGCTATCGCCAGACCCTCCAGCGGCGAAGCAGCCAACGTGAGACTGATGGACGTCACCGTGAGGGCACAGCAGGCAGACAACCTTCCGGGACGCGCGCCGGCGACCCGTGGTCGTGGCTGTCGCAGAGGCCTCAAGCGAGGTGCAATTGCCGGCCTGCGCGTAGCCTTCGCTAGAACAAACGCGAAATCGCACGGTCGGCCCGGGGCCGACGGTTCGCCTCAGCCCTGGACGCTGGTGAGCATCCGGCGGCCCATGGATTCCAGGTAGACGCAGTCCTTGCCAGCGTCAACGTTGCCCTTGAGTTCGTCCGGAATCGGCAGCTCGAACGTCTCAAACGACTCCGAGTCCATGAGTTGGACCTGGTCGCCCATCAGGCTCAGGATCTGAGCGTTGCGGCGATCGATGGCAGGCACCCAGACCTTGTCCGTGACACTGCCCTGGTAGGACTTCTTGTTGCCCGTGAAGATGCTGCGGGCCTCGATACGGGCCTTGGCGGCGCCGTGCTTGCCCGGCTTGGACTTCGTGATGGAGTCGATCTTGCAGGGCTCCTCGTCGATGAGGATGAATCGACCTTCCTTCAGTGTCCGGACCTCCGCCTGTTCCTTCATGACAACGCCTCGTATGCGCGCCGATGCGATCTCCTTCATAAAGCGTTGCCACCTCGGATCGGCCGCGCAAAGGGCAGCAACAAAACCGTCAAACCCATCATCTTGCATGCCAGGCTATGAAACTCGGAACCACCCTACTCGGGGTCGCCGTGCTGGGCGCCCTGTTTGGAACCGCCGCCCTGCCCGTCGCCGGACTACCCGCCTGCGACGGGCGCGGCGCCGAACCGGTCGTGTACGGCGTGGTACGTGCGGAAGCACGCATCGGCGCGGATTGCGTATCTACGTCCGCGCAGCGGGATGTTGATTGCCGGGCATTGCCCCTGGCAGCCGACGCCCAAGGCATCACCGTCTGGTACAAGCCCCTGAGCTGTGGCGCGGGCTTCGTCGCCCAACCTCAGTTGCCGCAACCCAGCCAAGGACCCGAGGCCTGCGAACCCCTGATCGTGGTGGGGCCGCCCGGCATCCACATCGTGGTCGGGAAAGGGTGCGCTCCCGTGGAAATCTGCGACCCGTGGATTCCACGCGTTTGCGAACATTGATCGACTCGCCCAGGCCCCATGGGTGGGGGCCGGGCTGGCCCCGGCCGCACGCGACTTTGCAGCCGGAGCCGCCCCAACCGTGGTCCATGCGCGCCTTCGTGTCGGCTACGGGGAACTCGCGTGCGCGGCAGCGGTCGTCAGCACCGGCCCGGTCAGGTTGCCCTTGAATACGGGTCTGCTAGCCCTGGGCCCGCGGGTGGGTGACGGGGCGGGCAGGTGGCCGTAGGCGTGCGATCGGGACTCCGGAGAAGCCGCCAGCCGTCGCCCTCGGAAACGGTTAACACGCCGCTGCCGGCATCGCGGCGGTCGCCATGGCCAAGATCGCTGTTCCCGCAGAGCCCGAGAAATCAGGCGAGTCCGGCGACCTGATTCGGGGCTTGAACCTGTTCGGGGCGGTGTCCATGATCGTGGGGATCGTCATTGGTAGCGGCATCTTCCTGGGCGTCAACCGCGTGGCGGCGGGCACGGGGAGCCCTTGGCTGATCGTTCTGGTGTGGCTGGTGGCTGGCTTCCTCACCCTGATGGGTGCGCTGACGTACGCCGAGTTGGGGACCATTTTTCCCAAAGCCGGCGGCGAGTATGTGTTTCTCAAGGAGGGCATGGGCAGCCTGGCGGCGTTCTTGTCTGGCTGGACGGCTTTCACGATCAACCTCGCCGGGAGCGGCGCGGCGCTTGCGGTCATCTTCGCCGAGCAGCTCAACCAGCTGAAACCGGAGGGCTTCGGCGCCTGGGTTCTCATTGATTGGGGCATTCTCCACGTGGACGGCGTCAAGATCACGGCCGCCTGCCTGATTGGTTTCCTGTCGATTGTCAACTACTTCGGAATCCGCTACGGCGGCGGCGTGCAGATGGTATTCACCGTACTGAAGGGTGCCCTGATCGTCATGCTGGCCGGCGCGGCGTTGCTCTTCCTCGGCGACGCGGCCAGCCCGCGGGTTGGCTTTTTCGAGTCGGTGAGCGTTGAGGGTACGCCTTCAGCGGACGGCTTCAGCTTGGCCGGTTTCTTTGGGCTCGCAATGGTGGCAGCACTGTTTGCTTACGATGGTTGGACCAACGTGGTGCGCGTCGGTGCCGAGTTGCAGAATCCCAGCCGCAACATTCCGCGGGCGATGTTTTTCGGCCTGGCATCGATCATGGTGCTGTACATCTTGATCAGCTTCGGCTACCTGAATGTGCTCGGTTTCCAGGGCTTCGCTGACGGCACCCAGGCCGGTTTTGCCAGTGATCGCACGGTGGGATCGAACGTTGCTGAGGTCTTGTTCGGCGCCGGGGGTCAGAACCTGGTTGCCGTGATGATCCTGGTGAGTGTATTTGGGGCTCTCAATGGCATTACGCTGAGCGGGCCCCGGATTTATTACGCCATGAGCAAGGACCGGCTTTTCCCTCGCCTCTTTGGCCAGGTGAGCCGCCGTCACACGCCCCACTACGCGATCCTGTTCCAGGCGATTCTGAGCATCACCTTCGTGACCCTGTTCGACTTCAACGAATTGACCGACAACGTCGTGTTCATTTCGTTCTTCTTCTACGCACTGACGGCCATTGGTCTGATGGTCCTGCGCCGCACGCACCCGGATCTTCCCCGACCCTACAAGGTGTGGGGCTATCCTTGGGTGCCTCTGCTGTTCATCGTCACGTCCCTGACGTTTGTTGCTTACCTCGTTTACGATCAGGTTACGACGCTTTCCCTGGAGAATCTCAACCGGCTCGTGGGCTTGGTCGTGGTGGCCGCGGGCTTGCCCGTCTTCTTCTGGTATCGGCACAAGCTGGTACGAGAGGCCAAGCAACTTGGCCTTCGGCCGCCGGCGCCGCTGTTTGGGCC
>JBFIJP010000024.1:0-18751 GCA_041600695.1 Thermoplasmatota archaeon
ACCCCTATCCGGCTTGTTCAGGCACGGCTTGTGCCGGAGTGGGAGCGGGACTCGGCTCGACGCTGGGCACGCGGGGTTTGCGCAGGGGTTCCCGGAACGGCCGCGTGGTCAACATCAAGAGCGGCGGGTAGAACAGGTTCATCCAGTTGGCGACGGCGACCGTCATGGCGGGTCCCCCCACGGGGTCGGCGCCGAACATGGGAATCCACGCGTCGATGAAAACCAGGAACGCGCACACACCCACCACGGCGAAGAGGATCAGGGGCTGGTCCGCCCGGGAGGCGATGGGGCCCTGTCCCGTCTCCGTCATGTGGCGCACCAGCCGGTAGCCGGCAAGCCCGATGGCGACCAGATACAGCGCCGAGAAGAGTCCAAGTCCAAAGTTGGTGAGGAAGCCGAAGGCGGGCGCCACCAGGATAATTCCCACGAGCGCGCCAATCAGGTACATGGGGCGCTCCAGGAAGAATTCGAACCGGGTGCCTTTGGTTGAGATCGTGAGGCCACCAAAGGCGATGAGGGCAATGAAGCTGCCAAGGGAGGCGAATGTGACCAGGATGGAAATGGGGTCCAGGCCGCCGACGAGGAGTATGAGTCCGCCACCAGGCCAGTACAGGGCCCACATCCAGAGGCTGAACTTCATGGCCGTGCGGAACCTGTCGAGGCTTGGTTCGGTTTTTGTCATCATGACACCACCCATCAGCCGGCGGCACGGATTAAAGGCGGATTGGATAGAGACTTGGAATCTAGTCGTTTCGGGCAAATATTGGGCTTAGGGGGTTGCAGCCTGGGGCGGCGCGCCGGCCTCGACCGCGTCATCCTCGGAGCCTGCGGGACGGTGTGGCCGGTTGTGCAGGATGGCCACGGCCACGGCCGCTAGTAGGATTCCCACCCCTGGCACCTGGGTTACGGTGGCTCCCACATGGGAGGTACCTGCCAGCAGCCGGGTCCGCTTGCACGTGGCCAGCGACGAGTTGGGCCGTCCGTCCGGGCTCTTGTACCCGTCGCAGAGCCCCAGATCATACAACTCCTCGTGGGTTTGCGCCAGTTCCGCCAGGCCGGCTGACGCGGCAAACAATCCGATGCTGAAGCCAACCAGAACCCAAGCCGAGCGGGGAACTTCCGCCATGGATCCAGCGCGGTCATCTGCAAATTAGTCGTTTTGGTGAAACGCTGCGACCGTGGGCCGACGCGCGCCAGATGAATTGGGTTGCCGCGCCCACGTTGGGCGTCGGGGCGCGACCGCTACGCTGCGTTCTTGATTCGAACCACATCGAGAATGCGCCCGGATTCGACCGAATCCAGCGCCAGCGCCTGCCGGGCCCGCTCCAGGAACGCCTCCTCGTCGGCTGACAGGTCGTGGTCGCTGAGAACCAGGTCGGCGGCGGCGAAATAGGCCGAGCCGCGCAGGTTTTCCGGCAGCGCTGCGCCAGCGGCTTCTAGCAGGGCATCCTCCCCCAGGTCCCTGGCCAACTGGTTGACTCGCTCCAGCAGTTTCCGGCTGGGCCGCTTGTGGTTGCGCCGGAAGATGCCACTGAATTCCAGGTAGTGCAGCAGGGCGTCCTGTTCTTCGGCGGCCACGGAGCCGTCCTGGTAGACGGCGTGGCAGGCGAAGGCGCAGAATGCCTCCTCCGCTGTGAGTTCGTTGCCTTGCGTACTTGACCGTCCGCCGAAGAGGCCCGCCATGAGCGGTCATGTCCGTTGCGGGTTTCAACGCTTGCCGGCAGCGCTCAGCGGGCGCCTCGTAGGAGATCGGCCGGCGTCCAGCGCGCATCCACCGAGTTCCCGGCAGGCGACCGGCGGAGGGTGGCGCACGAGACTGGACGGGACACGTTGGGACGCTTGGGCAGCCACAGGGGCCTGGGGGCGTCACGACTTGGCTGGCCTGGGCAAGCATCATGAGTGTGCCCCAGGATGGCGCCGCCCATGCGGGGAATCCTTGTGGTGGCCGTGATGGCTACCCTGTTCGGTGGCTGTCTGCAGGGGCCCGGGGACGGGCTTCCCCTGGCCAACCAAGGGGTCGGGATTCCATTGCTGGCTCCGCCGGTCACGGTGTCGCAGCGATACCCTGGGGCCGAGCCGGTCGTGGCGGTTGCACCCGATGGGACGCTCTACTACGAAGGTATTGGCGCCGCGCGCACCGAGGCGGGCAACCGCAACATGAACCTGGTCTGGCGCAGCAGCGATGACGGCGCGACCTGGGTTGAAGTGACGCCGCCGGGCCCCGGTCGTGAGTCGACGAACGACGGTTTCCTGGCGGTGGGTCCCGACGGCGCCGTGTATGCTGCCAACGTCTTCGGCCTGACGTTCCAGGTGTTCCGGTCCGACGATGGCGGCGACACGTGGCTTCCGCTGAATGTCCCGCGCGTCCCGGCCCTGATGCACCGCCACTGGATCACGGCGCACCCCGGCGGACTGGTGCACATCACTCTGGAAGCCCTCGATCCCGGCGCTGCGCCGGTGCTCGTCGGGGGCCCCACCCAGGAGCAGTTGCCGGCCACGCCAAACCGGGGATTCTACCACTTTCTTAGCCACGACCGCGGCCAGACGTGGAGCCTCCCCCAGCGCATCGACGAGGCGATCAACTACGCTGGCCAGTCCAACATGGCTGCCTCCGCCGACGGCGAGCGGCTCTATGTCATGCGCTACAGCGAGCACGGGCGTGCGCCGCTCGATTTCACGTACGAGGACGGCGAATTCTACCTGTTGGCAAGCGAGGACGGCGGCACGTCGTGGCAACGCCGTGAGGCCTTAACGCTGGGGGGAACCATGGGTTCCGCACTCACCAGCGTGGCCCTCGACTCCGACGGCTTGCTCAGCTTTGTCTGGTCCGAGGCCATCGGTGGCAACAGCCGCATCGTCGTAGCCTCGTCGGCAGATGGCGGCCTCACGTGGACTCGGCACGAGCCTGCGCTGGGACCCGGCTCCCAGGCCATGCCGTTTGCCGCATCGTCGGCCCCCGGCCGGCTTGGGATCGCGTGGTATGAGGCGGATCGGCCGGGCCTTACGGGCGATCTTGACGCCGAGTGGTGGGGCCGATACGCGGAGATCGCGGGTGTCGGCACCGCGCTGCCCACTGCGGCGGCGATTCAGGCCACTGGCATCGTCCACGCGGGGAGCATCTGCGTTGCCGGCCCCGCCTGTGGGGAGCGCGGCGGCGACCGGCGTCTGCTGGACTACCCGTGGCTGACCTACGCGATGGACGGGCTCCCGCACCTGGCCTTCGCGTCCACGATGTGGGATCGGCCGAGTGCTTTTCCGGTGTACGTTGGGGCGTTGGTGGGTTCGTAGGCGGCGCGGCGGCGCCCCGGCGCGGCTGCGTCGCGTGGTCGGGTTCCGGTAGGGTTGCCGGCAGGCTCTCGATGGGCGGTGGACGAACTACGCCACGGCGTCGGCGGCCCTTTGCTTGTGGTTACCGTGGAGGCAGATGCACACGCCTGAGGGCATGCCTTGCCGCGACGAGTCCTGGGAGTGGCTGGATCTTGCTGGGCTTCGTGGACGCAGATTCAGGGGCGCGGACCGGCACGACCGGTGAGCGGGCGGGGCGGGAGGCAACGGGATGCGCTGCCTCCTTGATGGCGGCCCGCAAGCGCCGCGGGAGGTGGTGCGGCCTCAGCAACCCCGAGAGGGTTCCGCTCCGGCATCGACCCCGCTTGCTTGCCTCCCCGGGCGCCAGTGGTAGAGCTACAGCGGCTGCCGCCTGGATTGCTGTTGGTAGGCCAGCATGGACGGGAGGCGGACGCGTCGCGTCTGCTGCCTGGATTGCTGGCGGTAGGCCAGCGTGACGGCCCCCTGGAAGCGGTGGGCCTCTTGGGTTTCTTCAGCCACATCTGGGCGTCGAGCCACGGACCGGTTCGGTTTTGGGACCTGTCCGGCGTGACGGTCTTTAGTGCCAGGCCGCCACCTCTGTCACAGCGTGGTAGCGTTTGACGATCCCAGGTAGCGTCGAAAATCACGGTGGCCACACGCATCTTTTTGCCAGAATGGCGCTCTCGGCGTTCACCGCTGGGGCAGTGGTTGCCCTGATGGTCGCCCTGCGGCCCGATCTCATCTTTGGCACCTCTGGGACAGGCCCCATCCGCGAGCCGGAAGTTCCGGCACCCCTCGCTCTTCTACTGGTAGCAGCGCTTGCATCGACGGTGTTTGTTCTTTCGTGGCTGCTCTTGGGACGCAGCGGCCACGTGGCACTCGCCACCTTCGCGCTGCTGGCCGTGGCCGTGCCTGCCGCGGCGTTTGTTTCGTACGAATTATGGCACTACCATGAGGACCCTGAATTCTGTAGCGACACGTGCCACGTGATGGAGCCCGCCGTTGAGTCGTACATGAACCCGGGTCGCAACCTGGTGATGCTCAAACACCACGAGAACGAGACCGCCAAGTGCCTGGATTGCCACACCGGACCAGGCTCGGCCGGGCAGGCGGACCTGATGCTCACGTCGGCCCGGCATGTGTGGAAGTACTGGGTGACCAAGGACTACAACCCCGACGACCTCGGTGGATCAGACTGGTCCACCACGGTTCCCGATGCCAACTGCGTCAAGTGCCACAGCCCCCTGGGTGACGCGCCGCTGCCAGCCCGCCACCAGCGCTACCAGGAGGATTGCGCCGACTGCCACTCCCCGCATGATCCGCAGTCCACGGGTTACTACTTCCCGGCCCGCATCCTCGAGATGGAGGACTGCACGTTTTGCCATGACGACAAGGGAGACGTCTTCCAGGAGAACCTGGCGGGTCACGCCGACCTGGAGGAGGGGTGCCGGTCCTGCCACGACGGCCACGGCCTGAAGACCTCGACCAATGTTCGAGGCTGCACCGACGCGGGTTGCCATGACGAACAGGCGGCCCCGGGCGCAGTAGTGGAACCCGCCGAGCATGCCGGGGGTGGTGCCTGTGAGAACTGCCACGAATCGGGCCACCAGCCACTGAAACTCCATTTCCAGAACCTGGAGTCGGAGTGCCAAACCTGCCACCCGGCGTCAAGGGCGCCCAGCGGCGACCACCGCACCATCGAACGGCTCAGTTGCGCCGACTGCCACGTCAGGCACGACCAAGAAGTGGCCGCGTGCGCCGACTGCCACGCTACCTCCATGCGGGATGGCAAGCCCGTGGTTCCCGGCCACGCGCCGCTGGACGCAGAGGCATGCGTTGATTGCCACGGGCCGGCGCATGACATGAGTCCCGTCGGCCGGGCTGGTCTGGAAGAGGCGTGCACCAACTGCCACGCTACCGAGGCCAACGCGATCCACGCCAAGCCGGCGCTCCACAGCAGCCTTGCCGAAGTGTCATGCACCACCTGCCATGCACCCCACGGCTTGGCCGGCCTGACGTCGTCCGGTCCTGGGAGGCCAGAGCCCGATGCCAACCTTGTGGGTGTTGCCGGCTGTGATGCCAGCGGCTGCCACCCAGGCACCGCATTGGAATCCAAGGGGCACGCGGACTTCCCCGTTGAGCGATGCGAGACCTGCCACGGCGGTGGCCACAGCGCCCGCATGCCGTCGTTCGGGCAGTTGGACTCCTGCACCGACTGCCACACGCAGGCACCCACTGGCAAACACGCGGAATTGGGGGACGACTGCAAGGCGTGTCATGCCGACCACACTTCGGGCGCCATCCAGTTGCCCTCCTGCAACGATGCGGGATGCCACGGCCCCGGCACACCGTGGAGCCTGCGCGAACTGGGCCATGTGGAGGTGCCGGCAGACGAGTGCACCGCTTGCCACGACTCGGCGCATGACATTACACATCCGGCTCCGGAGAAACTGGACGGGACCTGCAATGGTTGCCACGCCAGCCAACAGCAGACCGTCGTGGACTCGCCCCATGCCAGCGTGCTGACCATGGATGCTTCTGGCAACGTCGCCAGCGGTTGCCGCAACTGCCACGTGTCGGAAGGCGATCACGTCACCGTCAACGAGTGCACCGTGTGCCATGTCGCGGCGGCCAGCGACCCGAACCATCTTGCGGGCCTTCCCGACCACGCGGCATCCGTGGGCGACTGCGTCGACTGCCACGGCGGCCATGAGCTGGTGGTCCCGAGTTTCGATCAAATCCGGGAATCCTGCAAGCAGTGCCATGTTGGCGTGCCCCTGCCCGGGGGGCCCGGGGGCCCCACCGGCCACACGGCCCTGGCAGAAGCAGGGTGCGACAACTGCCACGAGGACCATGGCGAAACCGAGCCATCCTGCATGGGCGCCGAGTGCCACGCGCAGGCGACGCTGGCGCAATTGCCGCACGACCCGGGTTTTGGCCCGGACGATTGCGCAAGTTGCCACGGGGCAGCCCACGAACCGCAAGCCCCCGCGTTCTTCCAACTGGAAGATCGGTGCCAGGACTGCCACCGCGTGGCTGGCCACAACGTCCACCCCGAGGACATTGGAGCCTCTGCTTGCAGCGACTGCCACCAGCCGGGAAACCCGGACCCCATGGATGGCACCGGCCAACCGCCCAATGCCACTCCAGGACACGGCGAAGTGAATTGCCTGCGCTGCCACGCGCCTCCGGGTCCGCCGTCCTACACGGACACGCCCCGGAGCCAGGTGGTCTGGATGCGGGGACCAACCGGTCCCCCGTACGGCCAGTGGACGACCGATGGCCGAGGCAACCACGATCCGGCCAGCAACTGCCAGGACTGCCACCCCGCGGGCGGGCCACAGCACCCGGTCTACCCCGAAACGTGCGACAGCTCATGCCACCAGTGGCTACAGCCTGCCATTCAACAGGCTGGCTTCACCAACGCCGCAAGCGAGACACCATCCTACAGCGGCACTCAGGACCCGGCGACGCTTCTGGCCCAATCCAGCCAGCACGGTCCCATCCTGGAAGCCTTCGGGTGCAACGGCTTCTGCCACAATGCGAACCTAGACAGCGAAACGGCGGCCCTGTACGCCAAGACGATGAAGGTCGGCGTGAACGGCCCCGTACTCCCCGGGGATGCGGTGCTGCTGGACCCACTGTCCTTCGACACGCCCGGCGCCGTGCACGGCTACGTCAACAGTTGCCCCGACTGCCACGCCTTCGCATTGGACGCGCCAGAAAACCTCCACCTCACCCACATCCCGCTCATCACGGTGGAGAAACCCTACGCCGACACCGCCAGCGGCTACGGCAGTGCCTGCGATTACTGCCACTCGCCCGGCGCCGACGGCAATGCCACCAGTGGCGGTGGGTGCTACAACTGCCATCTCAGCGGTCATTGGCCCCAGGCTGCGTACTGGAAACTGGGTTTCCCCGACCCCGAGGACGCCGCCATGCAAACCGTCGACGACCTCCCCGCGCCGGCCGTTGAGGCGTCCCCCCAGGCGCTCTACACGGCCCTCGAGACCGCCGATGCCATTCCGTTCGCCCACCACATCGCCGACTGGACCGAGTGGGCGGTGGAGGGCGGCAGCATCGCCGACTGCGACAGTTGCCATAGCCAGACGTGACCGCAGCAGGGTGCTGCCACAACCGCCAGCCCGCGGGCCCGCGTTGCGGCCCGGGGGGCTCAACGGCACCAAAACGTGGCATCGTGCCGAGCCCCATTTCGACCACGTTTCGGCGATTCCCCTCCTGATGCGTAGGCACCGGCACCAAACGAGTTTTAAACCTTGAACCAAGGTGCTAACTTGGATGAATGACGGTTGGTACGTCCCGCTCGCCCTGCTCACGGCGCTCGTCGTGGCTGCGCCAGCCATGGGTGCATTGGGCACTCTGGAAGTGCGGGCCGACCTGCCGCTGGTCATCGACGGTGACCGCACCGCCACGACGCCCGATGGTGCTCTCCTCGTGGAAGGCACCGGTGGCTTCGTCCAGGCCGGTATCACGGCGGCCGACGGCGACCTCTACCGGGTCGTGCATCGGTCGTTCTTCTACCGGGTCAACGACGACCCGGACGCGCGCCTCACCATTGGGGAGCGGGCCGAGCGCACCAGGATTTCCCTCGAGGGCTCCCAGGCGACTTTGACCCAGCGCCTGGACGACTTCAAGTTGCTCGCCTTCGACGCAGGCCTCAGCGTCCACCGCGGACCCGGGGGCGAACCCCTGCTGGTGGGCGCCTTGACCAAGGATGTCACGATCCGCAGCGATGTTGAGTACACGGTCCAGGCAAAGTTACTCGACAACCAACCCGTTCCCTTCCGTTACACGCTCGACGCCGGGACCTACCAGGCCCGGCTGTCCTCCGGCAGCACAACCGCTTCCGGCGCGTTCGATCTGTTCATGTTCGGTGCCATCGTTGACATCACCACCCCCCGCGAACGCCTGGTCTTTGAGGCCAGCGAGCGGGAGGAGCAGCGCAGCGGCACCATCTACGACCCGCTGAGCGGCGAGTGGATCGGCGGCGGGAGCCACACGGAACTCATCCACGAGTACTTCCAGTTCGATGTCCGCCGCGGCGATCTCGCCATCAACCACGCGGCCGTGCCGGCAACGCTCCACGGTGCTTGGCTGTCCACCACGGCAAACGGTGTCGCCCGCATCCCGCAGGCGCAGGGTACTCTCACCATCCAGGAGGAGGACTCCACGACGGTCCACCAACTGGACGGCGAGGAGCTGGAACTGCGCGGGAAATTCACGCTCGTTCCTTACGGACTCGACCACGGCATGACCTCGACCGGCCTGGACGGTGACGGTGATTTCACCTATGTCAGCTACGGGCCTCAAGTCCACAGCTATGATTGGGCGACCGCCCTGAAGGCCGTCGGCCTTGGCGCGCTGATCCTGGCCGTTGGCGTCTGGCTTTGGGGCCAGTCCAAGGCCGTGCTCGGCGCCGGAGGCCTGGCGGTGGCCGGATATGCCCGTGTGCAGGGCCGGGCGGTGCTGGAGCATCCCGGACGCCAGCAGGTCTACGACGCCGTGCGTGCCCACCCCGGGATCAGCATGGTAGAGTTGGCGGAACTCGTCGGCTTCGGTGGCTCCACGCTCAACTACCACCTGCGTGTCCTTGAGCGCAACGAACTCCTCATCAGCATCAAGGACGGCCGTTACGTGCGCTTCTTTGACCAACAGAGTGGACTGTACGCCAACGGTCGCAAACAAGTGGTGGCTGCCCTGCGCAACAAGACCACCAGCGCCATCGCCAAGCACATCGTGGAGCATCCCGGTGTGCCCCAGTGCGATGTCGCCCAGGAATTCGGCATCGCGGCCAGCACCGTCAACTGGCACGTGAAGCGCCTGACGGACGCAGGCCTCGTCGAGAAGCGCCGCGACCGGCACTTCACGCGCTACTTCCTGGGTGAGGCGTGGTCCCGGCTTCCGCCCGAGGAAGCGGCCCGCCACGGCCTCGGCGTGTAGGCTCGCTAGCGCCTGCGTGGCGCCTGGTTCGGGCATCGTCCCCTTGGTGGTCTCCGCGCCACGCAATGCATGAAGGGGCGCCCATGTCGGTGGACCGGCCCGGAAACAAGTCGGCCGCGTCGTGCCAGGCCAGGCAGGCGGCGAGGTTTGCGCAAAAGAGTTTACCCCGGGTTCCGGCTTCGACCGGATGTGCCGCTCAGACGTGTGCGTGGAGCCTTGCTGGTTGCCCTCCTGGTGACGGTGTTGTCGCCGGGGGCCGCCGAGCAGGACATCCAATTGACCATTGAGCGGCTGGACTGGGTGTATGGGCCTGAGTCGTGGAAGCTGGATGGGCCGCCGGGGCCGGAGGTGGTGGCGGGCGCGTACGCGGGCTGGCAGGCCAGTCTTGGGCTGCGACTGGAGGTTGAGTTAGACCTCCGTCTGCCCGCGACCCCGGCAGCCAAGGTCATCCGCGCAAACCTGACGGATGGCATGACGGTGATCGTGGGCCAGCAGATGCCCTCGCAGGCGACGTTGTTTTTCTTTGACGTGGATGGGCAGCGTGCGCTGCCACAGGTGGGTGCGGTTGCGCCCCTGGCCCCGCGGCCTTGGACGCTGCACGTCGTGGCGGAGGAGTCGGCGGGGCCGCTCGGCGGGCCCTTCCCGTTGGGTGAGGATTCCGAGTTGATACTGCCGCTAGGCATGCGACTGGCTGGTGCTCTCATGCAGGGCGAGCCCGTGGCGGCCATTCGTGTGCCGGAGGAACAACTCCCGCGGTTTCGCGATGTGGTTGCGGGGCCCGATGTCTGGATGCCCGCGCAGACCCTGCGCCCTTCAGACGCCATGGTCATGCGGGTTGAAACCGGCCTGCCCGGCGTCCCGCTGGAAGTGACGGCGTGGGCGGCCCGCAGCGACGGCGTGCGTGCGCCGGAGGTGCCCGACGTGCCTGGTGCGCCGACGCCTGCTGATGGCCTCTTGCCGGATGCCGCGGCTGCCACGACCCGTTTGGTGTCGGCCCCCTTGGGAACGACCGTTTCCGATCACAAGGGTATGGCTCGCATCGGCGTAAACGTGTCCCAACTGGCTGATGCCTTCGGGGTGGATCAGGATCTGGTGGTCATTGCAGCGCGGGCGCAGGATGGGTCATCGGGCGGTGCGCTGGCCTTCGTGGTCGGTTTTGCCCTGGATGCGCCGGTTGTGCGCGGCTTCGAGGCGCCGGAGCCGGGTGGCCTGGGCTCCCTGGGCGTGGGCGTGGACGTCTCTGCCAACGGGACCGGGGCGGCGCTCGGCGAACTGCTCGCCCTGACCACCGATGCCCACGGGGGGACGGCGGATGCGGCGGCTACTGGGGGCCGGCTTTTGGCGCGGGCACCGCTTGGTTTCCTGCCGGATGGAACGGGCCGCGCCTATCTGGACGCCAGGCCGCTGCGCGCCAGCGCCGAAACCGGCTACCGAGCCCTTGCTTTCCTGCAGACGCCGGCTGGGGACTACGCTGGGCACGCCACGGCGGTTCGCGGCCTCGAGCCCCGTCTGGTCGTCCCGCGACTGGGTGCGGGGCACGATGCGGTCTTTCGGCTGGATCTGTCCAACCGGTTCAGCGACGGTCGTCCCGGCGTGGCGGATGGGCACGCGGTGGCTGCCAGCCTGGATTTCCGGTTTGATGGCGTGGAGCACGGCCAACGCATGGCTGCCGTCCCCGAGGGGGGCACGCTAGCCACCAATTGGTTGGTCACGCCGGCTACCGCTGGCGTGGCCGAAGCCGTCGTGTCGGTGGACACGGGGGATCTGCTCTTCGAGCACCGGCGCTCCCTGAATGTCCTGACCGCTGAGGCGTTCGAAAAGGAGGAGCAGCCCTGGTACGACCCCAACCGCCTGGTGCCCGCACCAGGTGTTGCCCTGGTCGCATTCACCCTGGTAGTGGCGCTTGCAGGGGCCCGGCGCCGCGAGCCCCCTTCTCGCAATGGTTAAACGGGATGCCTGTCTCGGCCGCCCCGCTCCCTGGCTGGGGTAGTGTAGCTGGTGAACATAGCAGATTGTGGTTCTGCTGTCGTGGGTTCAAATCCCGCCCCCGGCCCCTCTTCTTCATGAGCGCTCAACGCCGGACTTGGCTCGACTTCGTGCGCAAGCTCGCAGCGGTGCTGCTCGTCCTCACTTCCATCACAATCGGCATCGTCGGGCTGGGCTTTTCCACCGGCGGCGATTGGCGGGGCGTCCTTCTCATGCTGGTGGCTCCCGCTGGAATCCTGCTGGCGACCCGGATTACGCCCGAGGCGGGAAGCAGCGGCTACTGTGATCGCAACCTGTAGGGCGTCATCTTTTTTCGCCCCGTGCTGCCCAAAATTGATGTGTTGGATAACATTATATGTCGAAGGATGGATGCAGGCGTGGTTGGGTATCGGCCCCGTGGGCCATAGGTTGGCATAGACTGTCTCCCGTAGCGAAGGCTAGGACCATTCGTGGGCGCGGCACCCTCCAGGAGCTTGCAAAATGGACCCTAGAATGCTCTTGAGCCTGACAATTGTTGGAATTGCCTCCGCGACTGCTGGAATTGGCGTGTACGCGTTCTTCACCGACTCTGCCGAAAGCATCGACAACCTGCTCGACGGCGCCATCGTCAACCTGGAAATCGACGGCGCCGACGCCATCACCGCCTTCATCAGCGGCAACGATGTTCTGCCCGGCGAATGTGTCAGTGGCAGCACCACCCTGACCAACGTCGGGACCCGCACGGGCAGTGTCCTTGACCTGGACATCGCCATCGATTACGTGATGGACCTCGGTTCCGACTCCACGGGCAACATGGCCGCCTTCCTGGAACTGACCACCCTCACCTACGACGGCACGGCGCTCGCGCTCACCGACAGCAACTCGAATGGATTCCAGGACCTTGAGGACTGGGACGCCAGCAACGCCCCGTCCCGCGACCTGACCGACCCCGGCACCGCCGGAAAGGACCTCGCCCTTGAGATTTGCCTGCACACCTCTGCCGGCGACGACCTGCACGGCGACAGCGTCACGTTCGATGTCGACTTCATGCTCGGCCAGGTGGACGCGGCGGCCGCCGACCTGACCTGAGCCAGCAGGAGGCTCTGGAACTGTCCACAGCACCAGCCGTGCTGCCGGAGATTGCATGACGCGAGCTTCAGGCACCATGGTCACGGCCGTCACCACGATGGCCGTCGGATTTGCGCTCCTGGCGTTGTACGCCCCCGAGGGGGGCTTGCGCGCCGAGGGACTCTTCGGGGACAAGGGGCTCTGCATCGTCCTTGACGGCCAGGAGGTCGTCCAGGGAACCATCGACGCAGCCCTCCTCCCCGGAGATGTCGCCTCGGGCGAGCTTGAGGTTGGCCACTGCGACCAGGTCATCGCGGAGACGCTGGATGTCGACATTGACTTCCGATCGTCGCTGTCGGACCGGGACCCGCCGGCCAGTCCGACGCTGCTGGAGCTGCTCGCCGTCGAGCACTTGCAGTACGGCGCCGACGATCTGTTGCACGCCGACGCACGGCCGGGTGACCGCAATCTCATGCTGGAGATCGATGCCAACCCTGTATTGGGCAACGGCGACGGACTGCTTTCCCTTGACGAGTTGGAGGCCGGGATCAACGATCTGCCGGCGCCGCCCGCAGGGGGCACCGTTCCCTTCTCGGTGGGGCTGCGATTGGTGATGGATGCTGGAAACGAGATTCAAGGGGACACGGTTGCATTTGCCATCGTGTTCTTCCTGAGCGATGAGGCCCATGGTGACCTGAATTGAGACGACCCACGGTGATGAAGGCGGTAGTGTTTGTGCTTCTTCTGGCGTTCCTGGCACCGGCGGTCATGCTTGTTTTCCCGGGCGTGGTGGGGGCCGAACGAACCGAAGTGGTCCTGACAGGCAGCATGTCGCCGGCCATCGAGGCGGGCGATCTGGTGGTTCTGGGCCCGTACAGCTTCTGGGACTCCAAAGTCCGTGTCGGGGACATCATTGCCTTCGAGGCCGGGGTTTCCCGCAACGGCGAAGCGACCCTCCACCGAGTGGTGGAGATTCGTGAAGCCCATGGCCAGGAGGTATACGTCACCAAGGGCGACGCCAACGATTCACCGGATCCGCAAACCGTCGCTCGCCACCAGATCGTGGGGTTGTACCGCTTCCACATCCCGGCCTACGGCCACATTGTCCTGGCGGCCAAGGCGCCGCTTGGATTGATTGCGTTCGTGGTGTTGCCGTCGGTGCTGGTCATTGGGCACGAAGTCACCGTGATGAACCGGCTTGGCAAGGCCCGCGCTGCGCAGGCTGAACAGGAACGCCGGGGCGCACAGGCTTCCGGGCACGCCGACAGGCGCAAGCCGGCGGGGCGGAAACCCGGCCGTGTGGCCCCCGGCGTGCGGGCGGTTGGTCGGTCACCTGTGCCAGCCCCAGCACGGGCACCGGCCCTGCGGCCTCCGACGCCACCCAGCCCCGCACGGGCCCAGCCTGGCACACCTGGGCGGGCGCCGGTGCGGGGGGCAGGCATCGCCAAGGCGCCTCAGCGCAATGTCCTGCCAACTCCGCGGGAACCAACCCGGGCCTCTCCACGTTCCATGGCCCGCGCGCCGCACGCCCCCGTGCGCGGCGGTCCCGCTGCATCACCGCAGAACGGCCCCCTCCGGCGTTCGCCAGAAACCAGCGCGCATGCCGCCACCCGACGCGCTCCCCGGGCGCCCCCGCGGGAGGTGTCAACATGACCCGCTGGATGCTTCTCGTTTTGGTTGGTGGAGGCCTGCTGCTGGCCGCGCCCACCCAGCCGATGTACGGGTTCTTCAGTGATACCGTGGAATCCACCGGGTCCGCGGTGGGAGCCGCGTTGTCGTTTGGACAGACGGACCCGGAGATCGATCCCGTAGGGTCCGTCTTGCCCGCCAACACGGGTCGCTACGGCACGAGCGCCGTCTGGACCGGCTCCTATGCCTACGTTTTCGGCGGCTACCACAGTGGCTCCCGCTCGTCCATCGTGCGCTACGATCCGTCGACGGACACGACGGCGACCATGAGCGCCACGTTGCCCACCGGCCGCTACTTCACGGCGGCGGTCTGGACCGGCCAGTATGCGCTGATCTTCGGCGGCTGGAACTCGGATCAGGTCATCCGCTATGACCCGGCCACGGACACGGCCACCACCATGAGTGCCCGACTGCCGGGCACCTGGGGCGGCACCAGTGCCATCTGGGACGGGCAGTACGCCTTCGTCTTCGCCCACTGCTGTAGCGACGGCCGCATCATGCGGTACGACCTGGCAACGGACACCATGTCCACCATGACTGCCAGCATACCGGCTCCCAGCGGCTATACTTCCGCCATCTGGGACGGCAGCCACGCCTACATCTTCGGGGGCTACTCCGGCAGCACGGACCGCATCCTGCGGTATGATACCGCCACGGACACCCTTACCACCATGAACGGCCGGCTGTCCAGCACCCAGCAGGGAGCCGCCGCCAGCGCCATGTGGGACGGTAGCCATGCGTACATCTTCGGTGGCTGCTGCGGCGGCACCAACGTCATCACCAAGTACAGCCCGGCGACGGACACCGCCGAAGAACTGACGCTTACGCTGCCCGGCACCTACCGGTATGGAACCAGCGCGGTCTGGGATGGTCGCTACGGCTACATTTTTGGTGGCTACACGGGCGTCTACACGGACGAAATCCTGCGCTTCTCGCCAGGCCGCGTGGAGATTCCCCGGGACCCGGCGATCGAATTGCTATCAACGACCCTTCCCGCCGGCGCGGGGTGGTATGCCACCAGTTCCGTGTGGACCGGCTCCCATGCCTACCTCTTCGGGGGGTACAATTCGGGCACGCGCGACTCCATTGTCCGTTTCGACCCTGGTGCTGGAACGACCACGCAGATGGCGTCACAACTGCCCAATGCCCGCTACTTCTCGGCCGCGGTCTGGACCGGCACCTACGCCTACGTGTTCGGCGGGTACAGCACCAATCAGATCGTCCGCTACGATCCCTCCTCGGATACCGTCACCACCATGGGTGCAACGCTGCCCACCAACTGGGCCGGAACCAGTGCCATCTGGGACGGCCAGCACGCCTACGTTTTCGGACAATGCTGCACCGATGGCAGGATCATCCGGTATGACCCGGCCACGGACACAGCCACCACCATGGGCGCCAGCATTCCCAGCGAAACCGGTTACACATCGGCCATCTGGGATGGCAATTACGCGTACATCTTCGGCGGCTACTACCAATCCACCGACCGCATCCTGCGTTACGACACCTCCAGCGACACGATCACCACCATGAACGGCCTGCTGGCCAGCGCCCAGCAGGGCGCGGCGGCCAGCGCCATCTGGGATGGTCGCAACGCCTACATCTTCGGTGGCTGCTGTGGTGGAACCGACGTCATCACCAAGTACAATCCAGCCACCGACACCGCTGAGCAGCACACGCTCAGCCTTCCGGGTGGCGGCCGCTACGGAACCAGTGCCGTGTGGGCGGGAAGCAGCGCCTACATTTTCGGTGGCCTGGCGGGAAGCTACAGCAACGAGATCATTCGCTTCGACCCTGGAACGTGAGCCCGTGAAACGCACAAGAGAGATTCCAACGCATGCTGCCGTCCTGCTAGCCAGCCTCGTGCTGGGTGCCATCGTCGGCGGTGCCGGGTTTGCCGCTGCGGATGCCCACGCGGCCATTGTCGTCAATCCGCTGCTCAATGCGGGCTTCGAGATCGGACTGCCGGAAGCTGTACGAACAGACGGTCCCGCGGGTGCCGTTGTCCTGGCAGGGTCGGTTCTTCCGGGAGCCACCGAGGACAACGCCATCCTCGCCGTCCCCCCGTGGACCATCCACGCTTACAGGGAATCCCGCATGCCGTTTTCCAATGCATTCTGGGGCCTGGGGGCTGGAGCAGGCAACAGCTCAGCGCTGGTCATCGACTACGATGCCCGGGATCGGGCCGCGGCGGCTCTCGCCATCGAACAGGCCATCGGGCAGCCCATCGCTGGCGGCGCCTTCCACGGGTGCGAGGGGGTTCGCCTGGCGGTGGCCACCGACAAGCCGATTGTTCTCCGGGCGGCGCTTTGGACGCAGGAGCGGCCCCACCTGCCCCAGGTGAGCCCCGCGTTCATGGTGTACCCAGAGGCGGACGGGAATTTCGCCCAAGTGGAACTCCCTCTGGTGGCGGGGTCCGGGACCCTCACCCGGTTTGCCATCCTCCTGACGGATGGCGGCGTCTCTGATGGGGCTCGGGTCGTTCTTGATGAGGTGGAACTGCTGGGCACGTACGTCGTCTGACCGGGGCCCGCCGGGGCCGTCGCGCTACAGGGCGACCCTCCAACCCGTTTTTATCGCGCTGGCTTTGGCCGCGGCGTGGACCCGGTATCCTTCGAGGTGGGAACCATCAGCCGCCTCATGGCGGCCCTGCTGGGCGGTGCCGTCGCCATCTACGCCGTCCTCGTGGCAGCCTACACGCGCAATGCCTTCCGGGTACGGCTAACCGACCGCTGGTCCGCCCTTCTGGCCACCGTTGTGCTCGGTCTGCTGTCCGCCTTGCTTTTCACCCGTGGAGCCGAAATCCTCCCCGCCCCCCTGTCGGTGTGGGCATTTGCCACATGCATCATTGGCATCGTGTTCACGCTAACGTTCACCCTGGGCCGCTACCAGGAGCAGATTGACAAGTTCAGATCCAACTTCGGAGACCGGCTCAACGAACTCATGGAGGCCACCATCCCCGAGGACCGCCTGGCCCGACTGCGCGGCCTGCGGGAGCGCTTCAACTGGGGCCATGAGGAGCGCCGCAAACTGCCCCACCTGCTGATGGGGCTGTTCCTGGTCATCTACATGGCCTTGGGCTACCTGGTCCTTCGGGGCATCTGGAACCTCACCTACGGCGGCCGGCCCGGAGATCTCACCGGAGAGAGCATTCACAACTTGTACGCCGCCAGCCACGGCTCATGGCTCGTTGCAGGTCACCAGTTTGGCCTCTTCGCCCTGTTTCTGCTGCTGTTCGTGATCCTGCCGCCGGAGCTGCTTCGCCTGAAATACCCCGAGTTGAGCTACCCGTTCAAGCAGATCATTCTGAGCCGCATGCGCGAGCGCGAGTATGGCCTCTTCGTGGCCCACTTCTACATCACGGCCACCATGCCCCTGGCGGTGCTATGGGTCACCCGCAACCCGGAGGACTGGCACCGGACCATCCCTGCCGTGCTCGCCATCTTCGGCGTCACGGTCTTCGCCGACGCCGCCAGCGCGTTGTTTGGCAAGCGCTTCGGCCGCCGCAAGTGGTTCCACAACGCTGACAAGAGCTACATTGGGACGACGGCGGGGACGCTGGTTGCCTTTGCCACCGCGGCGCCGTTTGTGGGCATCCCCATGGGAGTGATCGCCGCGGCGGTCTTCCTCATCATTGATGTGGTGGGACCGGTCCCCATTCCCATCACGGACAACATCCTCAATCCGCTGGCGCTGGCGGGGGCCTTCTGGCTGCTGGAAGACCACCTGGCGCCCATGTTCGCGTTCTACTAGTCGCCTTGGTGGTTGCGCGTGATGCGCGCTGGCGGTCGCCGGCGGTCGCCGGCGGGGGGTGGCTGGCTCTAGGCCCCGGCAGCCACGCTGCGGCCGCGGTGGTTGTAGCGCCGTTCGACCAACTGGAAGCGCTGCTGGTGGAGCCGGTTGACGACCAAGAAATACAACCCTCCAAAAAGTACAGCCGGCAAGATGGGGAGCGTGAAGCCCCAGCGCATGACCTCCAGGGTCACCGCGTCGTCGACGCCGTATCCCAGCAGGGTGGTGAAGACCACAAACTCGGCCGCTAGGGCGAGCGCGTAGAACAGCAACCCGTTGGCCAGCGACATCTGCTTCTCGAGGGCGTCAACCTCCCGGCGCAGGACCAGGAACGGATCGCCCCGGATGGCGTCCTCCAGGCTCATGACGAGGCCGCGGCTGCGGCGTTCCATGGACCGGTCCACCACGTAGACCGCGATGATGACGGCGAGAATGGCGGCGAAGAACAGGCTGATGGTCACCATCGGGGACAGAAACTCGGGGTTGCGGCGGTTGTAGGCCGCCAGCCCCCAGCCGAGAACCGTGGCGGCCAGGGCCATGAAGCCGAGCCAGCCGCGGGTGTCTTCCAGTGGGACGCTGCCGGTACGGTGGACCGCCATGCGGGTGCGGCCGGCGGCGCCTGCAACCGGCGTGGCCGACACGCGGGTGGCCACGCGGCCATGGTGGACGATGAGACTGTCCCCGCTGCGCTCCAGGTTGCCCCGCAGGCCGCCGGCAACGATGCCTGCGCCGTTGAGGTACACTTCGGCCGCGTCGAGGGCGTCGTGGGGGCTGCGCTCGACGGTGAACGTCTGCTCCCAGTCAGGCCCTTCGTCGTCGTTGGGCGCGCGCAGCGGTACCATGGGACGGTTTTGCTAGCCACGGCCGGTTCAGGATGGTTTCGGTGGGGGAACCGGCGGGCCGGACGGGTCGGGTCGGTGCACGCTTAACGGGGGGCGGCCCATCGGGCCGCCGTGACCCGCGTCGCCCT